>JAJZRT010000285.1 GCA_021802595.1 Pseudomonadota bacterium | reverse complement strand
TGCACTTTCAACGAGTGAGAAGAGCCGCGCACTGGCTACCGCGCCAGCCTGAGTGTCACAGAACAGCCATGCGCGCCTTCCAATTACAAACGGTCTGATGGCATTTTCAGCGCGGTTGTTATGTAAGTGCCAATTCTTGCACGTGGACCGCGGAGGCTTGACGGCGGCGGGACATTGTGGTCGGCGCCGGATCAGTGGATGGAGTTTTTGACGTTCCAGGGCAGGAGCGCTTCGAAGTGCTCAACCGTTGACGCGCTCGGCAGATGCGTGAAGAGGTGTGTCAGGTAGGCATGCGGCTCGACGCCGTTAGCCTTTGCCGTCTCGACCAGTGAGTAGAGCCGTGCACTGGCACCTGCGCCAGCCTGAGTGTCACAGAACAACTATGCTCGCCTTCCGACTACAAACGGTCTGATGGCATTTTCAGCGCGGTTGTTATCTACGGGCACGGCTGGGTCGTCGAGGTAGACCTGAAGCTTGCTCCACTGACCCAAGGCATAGTGGACCGCTTTGCCAAACTTGCTCTCCGGAAGCAATTTCGGTGCAATCGTATCGAGCCAGTCTCTGAACTCGGCCATGATCGGGCGGGACTTCTGCTGTCGGGCTTCAAGCCGTTCCGCCGGTGTGGCTGGAACCTTTCTTTCGCGAAGCTCACGCTCAACCTCATAAAGCCTGCCGATATAGTCAATCGCTGTATTGGCGTTCCTGCTCGCCTCCGGCTGGGCTTTGATCACATCCTTGAAGTACCGCCGAACATGCGCAAGGCAGCCTGCATGCACCAGGCCTTGCGCACTGGCGACGACATCATAGGCCTGGTAGCCATCGCTGAGCAGTGTCCCCCGGAAGTCCGCGAGCAAACCCCTGGCAACCTCCGCACTGCGCGACGGGGAGTAGTCAAAGAGCAGGATCTTCTGGTCTTCCGTTCCACCCGCTCTCACCCACATGAAGTGGTCACTCGATGGCCCCTTGTCACTGCGCAAAACCTGGACCGTCGTCTCATCGCAATGAATCAGAGGGCCCTCAAGCAGATGATCGTTCAAAAGATTGACGATCGGGATCACGGCCTCGCCCAGCTTGATCATCCAGTTGGCGGTCGTGGCCCGCGGCAGGTCCAGACCCAGACGGTGGAACTGTTTCTCCTGCCGGTTGAGCGGTAAGCCATCGACGTACTTTGCACAGGCGATATGGGCCAGAAGCGACGGCGCCGCGTTGCTTCTGGGCAGAAGCTGTGGTGGCTTCTCAGCCACCTCCATATGGGCACTGCAGCACGGGCAGGCGTATTTCAGGCGGATGTGGCGGAGGACCTGGACCTTGGCCGGAATGTAATCGAGCTGCTCTGAGCGCTCATCGCCGATGCAGGTCAGGGCCGTTCCGTCCTTGGGGCAGATCTTGTCGCTGTCCGCCAGGTCATAGACAATGTCCACGCGGGGCAGATCAGCATCAATCGGCTTGCGCCCCCGTGCCTTGCGGGTGTGGGCGGGAATCGTAATGGGCTTGGTGGGTTCTTCCGTCCCTCTCAGCGCCTCGGCTTCGTTGAACAGCCAGGGCTGGTTCGCAGGAGGCCGGCTCTCGCGCTTTTCCGAGGAGCGCCCAAACAGCTGCTGCTTCAGCCAGCGGTTTTCCTGTTCGAGCAACTGTACACGCGTCATCAGTCTATCAACATCGGCTTTCGGATGTGTCTGATTCGCGTCGGGCATGGCGTTCTATACCATGCCCGAGAACCAAAGGAATCAGCCAATATGCGCAACCGATAGACTTTTATGCGGTGTCATCCGCCACACATCATAGCCGTCCAAAAGCCAATTCAACTGTTCGCCGGAGAGCGTCACTACAACCTCATTCGCCTTCACCGGCCAGGCAAACTTCTGTTGTTCAAGCCGCTTGTACCAGAGCACGAAGCCGTTTTTCTCCCAGGTCAAAATCTTCAGCTTGTTGCGCCGCTTGTTGATGAACACGAACAGCGACGCATCGAAGGGATTTGCTTTCATCACTCCCTCCACCAGCGGTGCCAGGCCGTCAATCTGCCGGCGCATGTCGATCGGCGCGCGATGCAGGTAGACCCGCTCAATCCGCCGGTCAGGACGCAGCATCCCGGCCCTCCGCCAGAATGGCTTTCAAAAGGTCTGCCGCAGGCCAGGCGCCAAACTCCAGCACATGGCCACCCACATGCTGCAACCGCAGAACCGGACAGGATCTACCCGCTGCCGCCGGCTCAGGCTCAAGACGTACCGCCACAAACGGGCTCGCCAGCTCCGTCGATTGCCGCTCCTCCCGCGGCTTACGCGGCCCTGACACCTTCACCGCCTTGGCCATCATGCCTCTTCTTCTGAAGTGGACCACCGCGTCATAGAGCATGCGAACCTTAACCCCATGGGCCTGCGCATACTCGGTCAGCGACAGGCCCTGGGCTTCGGCTTGTCGCAAATGCTCAAGGCAGTGTCGCTGGTGCTTCGTCAGTTCGCCGTCCATCTCTTCACCTCCGTTCTGGTCGAGGTCAGAAAGATGGGCCTCCGTGACGCCTCAGAAAAGAATGTGGTTTTGCGAGCGCTTACGTTGTTATCTACGGGCACGGCTGGGTCGTCGAGGTAAACCTGGAGCTTGCTCCACTGACCCAACGCGTAATGGACCGCTTTGCCAAACTTGCTCTCCGGAAGAAGTTTCGGGGCAATCGTATCGAGCCAGATTCTGAACTCGGTCATGATCGGGCGGGACTTCTGCTGTCGGGCTTTAAGCCGTTCCGCCGAGGTGGCCGGAACCGCTCTTTCGCGAAGCTCGCGCTCGACCTCATAAATCCTGCCGATATAATCAAGGCGCAATTTGCGTTCCTGCTTGCCTCCGGCTGGGCTTTGATTACATCCTTGAAGTACCGCCGAACATGCGCAAGGCAGCCTGCATGCACCAGGCCTTGCGCACTGGCGACGACATCATAGGCTTGGTAGCCATCGGTGAGCAGTGTCCCCCGGAAGTCCGCGAGCAGACCCCTGGCAACCTCCGCACTGCGCGACGCGGAGTAATCAAAGAGCAGGATCTTCTGGTCTGCCGATCCACCCGCTCTCACCCACATGAAGTGATCGCTCGATGGCCCCTTGCCACTGCGTAAAACCTGGACCGGCGTCTCATCGCAATGGATCAGAGGGCCCTCAAGCAGATGATCGTTCCAAACATCGCGCCCATGGAGATGAAATAGACGTTGGGAGACATGGTTTTTCCTTTCACTTGCCGGAATCGGTGAGAGATTTGACGGCCTGTGCAATGGCCGCCGGAGTGATCTCGAATTCGAATTTTGCGACTTCGAAGTAGTTGAGCGCTTTGCCGTCGCTGGAGAGCTCAAGCTTGCTGGTTACGAGCCCCGCTTCCTCAAGCTTCTGCAGATGCAGGTGCAGCAGCGGCCGGCTGATGCCGATCTCGCGCGCGAGCTGGCTCACATAATTGCGGCCATCCTTGTTCAGCGTCGCCACGATCCGCAATCGATGCGGGTTGGCGAGGGCCGACAGCATGGCCAGCAAGTGATCCCCGGTCGGGCTGGGCAAAAGCTCTTTCCTTCATATGTAAGAAATAACTGACATATGAAATAACGAAATGCGAGAAGGTTCGTGGTCATTCGTCATGTGATCCACTATAGTGGATCATAATTTCCATGTGATATACTATATTGTATCTTGTAAGGCAGCGGTCGATCCATTAAAATGCATCAAACGACAGCTTTGATGCACTATGATGGATCACCCAATGGCAGCCGCGGCCACCCAAGTCCTGACCCATACCTTGAAAGCAGCCCGTGAACGCAAAGGGCTGAGCCAGCGTGCCTTGGCGGCCAAGCTTGGCATCCGCCAAAGCTATGTGTCCCGCATCGAAAACGCTGGCGTGGACCCCACTGCGTCCAGCCTGACCGAAATCGCCCGCGCTCTTGACCTCGAACTCGTGCTGATCCCGCGCCAGCTAGTCCCGGCCGTCCAAGCCTTGCAGCGCCAGAACGAGCCCACCGACTCCGTCAAATTCGAGGATGGCATTCGCGACCATCTCAACCGCATCCGCCGCCAGCTGCAAATGATCGAAGGCCTCGTTGGAGAGCCCAAGGCACTTACGTTTCTCGACAAGGTCCTTGCGGATCTTCTCCCCCTGCGCTTTGGAGCGTTGGCTGGGGTGCAAATCCGAACACTCCTCGAGCAGATCGGCACTGTCCTCAAACAGATTCGGCGCACGGCCCATCCTTCGGTCGACAAACAGATTAGCAAGGAAGCACTCATCACCATCGACCGTCTGGCGAGAGAGCTGCGCGCGATCCGCAACGCGCTGGCACATCAAGCCACCGAACAACCGTCCCAGCCCGTGCCAGCTTACAGTCTAGATACGGAGGACGATCATGGCTGACGTCTCTGTGCTTGACGTTCGACTTTACGATCGCTCGGTCGGCACGATCACACGACTGCCCGGCGACCGTCCCTTGTTTGCTTTCAACGACGACTATGTCGCCAATCCGGCGCGTCCGACGCTCAGCCTTTCCTACAAGGACGCCTTCGGCGCTCTCATCACCGACACCAAGCCGACCCAAACCCGCTTGCCGCCGTTCTTCAGCAATCTCCTTCCGGAAGGCGCGATGCGTGGCTATCTCGCGGACCGTGCCAGCGTGAATCCGGCGCGCGAGTTCTTTCTGATCTGGGCCCTGGGCCTGGACCTGCCGGGTGCACTCACCATCAAGTCCCTCGAAGGAGATACGCTCCCGCCGGCACGCGACGATGACACCGATCGTGCGCGCACCGATCCAACCGACGCGGATGGCGTGCTGCGCTTCTCCCTGGCCGGGGTTCAGCTGAAATTCTCGGCCGTCACGCAGGCCACCGGCGGATTGACGATTCCGGTCGAAGGCATCGGCGGCTCCTGGATCGTCAAATTGCCCTCGACCACCCATCGCGGACTTCCCGAAAACGAATTCGCCATGATGGAACTTGCCCGCCGCGTGGGCATCGATGTTCCCGAAACCGCACTTGTTCCTCTGGCGAAGATCAAAGGATTGCCTGCCGGCATCGACGCCATCGGCACTGAGGCATTTGCGATCAAGCGGTTTGATCGCCCGGACATTGGAGGCCCAATCCATATCGAAGATTTTGCGCAGGTCTTTCGGCTCTATCCGGACGATAAATACGGCAAGGTCAGCTATCGCAACATCGCCCAGGTTCTCTGGATCGAGACCGGCGAGATCGGAATCGCGGAGTTTATCCGGCGCCTGGTCTTCAATGCTCTCATCGGCAATGGCGACATGCACGCCAAGAACTGGTCCTTGATCTACCCCGACCATGTTCATCCGCAACTCGCGCCAGCATATGATTTTATCTCCACCATCGCCTACATCCCGGGCGACAAGCTTGGGCTCACCTTTGTGGATTCAAAAGCCTTCGAATCGCTCACGCTGGATCAGTTCGCCCGTTTTGCCGCCAAGAGCGGGCTCCCTGAAACGCTGACGCTCGATACCGTCAAGGACACGGTCTCGCGATTTCACAATGCCTGGCCGCACACCAAGGATCTGCCCATCACGTCCGAACTGCGAACGACCATCGATCGCCACATTGCCAGCCTGCCG
>JAJZRT010000284.1 GCA_021802595.1 Pseudomonadota bacterium | reverse complement strand
GGCTGCGCGTGTTGCGCAGCTGCCCGGCCGCCCGTGCCGCACGGCGGACCTGCCGCTGCACGGCGCGACCACAGAACTTGTACCGTCGCTGCGCGCCTACGGTTCGGACGCCGCCGCGCTGCAGGCGCTGGCGCAGGCGCGACCGGAGTGGGGCGCGCGCCTGCACCCGCGGCTGCAGTACATCGGCGCCGAAGTGGTGTGGGCGGCGCGCCAGGAGATGGCGCGCAGCGTGCAGGACGTGCTCGCACGGCGCACCCGCGCCCTGCTGCTGGACGCGCGCGCCAGCATCGAGATCGCGCCCCGCGTGGCCGCGCTGCTGGCCGACGCGCTGGGCCACGACGCCGTCTGGCAGGCGCGCGAAGTGGCGGCTTACACCGCATTTGCGCTGGGGCATCTGCCGCGCGAGGTGCAGTCGGCCCGCGGCGCCTACCGGGCCGGTGGAATATAAAGCCGCGCTTTGCCGTTTAAGCGCCTATGATCAGCAAGTGTCGTGTTTACAGGGGTCGCGAAACCCGGCCGACACATTCAAGCCACTGCAAGGAGAGTCACCATGGCAAAAGGCCAGTTACGTGGAAACAAGGAAGCAAAGAAACCCAAGAAACCGAAACAGGCTGTCGTTCCGGTGGGATCGTTCATCACCCCGCCCAAGGCTGCCGCCAAGCCGATCAAGCCCCAGCACTGATTGCTGAACGGCTTGAAAAAAACGCCACCGTCGAGGTGGCGTTTTCACGTCCGGAATTTCCGTTGCGACGGTTGCGGGCAACCAGCCAGACGGAACTTAAGGCGCGGCATGCGCTCATTCCTTCCATCCCGTACGGAAGCAGAATCATGGCAAGCATGAAATGGAAAATCTTCGCCACCCTGGTGGTCGGACTCGGACTGGCCGGTTGCGACGATATGCCCTCGACCGGCCTGGCCGAATCCGACGAGGTCGTGGTCGAACGCAAGCTCGATCCGACGCAGGTCGCGCGCGGCAAGGCCGTCTACGAAGCGAACTGCATCGCATGCCACGGCAGCGACGGCAAAGGTCCGCCCGGCGACTGGCGCATCCGCGACGCCGACGGCCGCTTTCCGCCGCCGCCGCTCGACGATAGCGCGCATGCCTGGCATCACCCCACCGCGGTGCTGCTGCAAGTGATTCGCGAAGGCAGCCCGGGAGGGCAGGGCAACATGCCGGCGTGGAGGGGCAAGCTAACCGAGCAGGAGATGCAGGACGTGGTCGCCTACATCAAGTCGCTGTGGTCCGACAAGGTATACCAGTTGTGGTCGAAGATGGAGCGGCAGTCGCTGGAACCCTGATCGCACTGCAGTCCCTGTCACACGGGAGCAGGTAAAATGCCGCTATTGAAATCACCCCAACCAGGAGCAATACCATGAGCGAATACGGATTCGACACCCAGATCAGCGGCCCCTTCGACGCAGCCATCGACAAGGTTACCGCCGCCCTCAAGAGCGAAGGTTTCGGCGTGCTGACCGACATCGATGTGAAAGCCACGATGAAGGCCAAGATCGACGTCGACATGCGCCCCTACCGCATCCTCGGCGCCTGCAACCCGCCGCTGGCCAACCAGGCGATCGGCGCCGAGCCCGACGTCGGCATGCTGCTGCCGTGCAACGTCGTCGTGCGCGAAGAAGCCGACGGCAAGGTAACCGTGTCCTTCCTCGACCCCGGCATCATGGTCAAGCTGGTGTCCAACACCGCCGTGCACGGCGTCGCCAGCGAAGCGCGTGCGCGGCTGATGCGGGTCAAGGACAGCCTGGCGGGCTGAGCGGTTTGTGCCCTCGAAAAGCCCGCATTTGCGGGCTTTTTTATGGATGTTTCTGCGGCACGTCCCGCACCGCGGGCTCGGCGGCCAGGACCATCTTCGTTGTCATGACGCTGCCACAGTCGCCCAGTACTGTTGCATGCGTCCCGACGGTGTCGACCTGACGGCCTTACCCCAATTCTTCAAGGAGAACATCCCCATGCGTCCCCATGCCATCAAGCTGCTCTGCGCCGCCGTCGCGGCGACATTCGCCACCGCGGCCGTGCCCGCATTTGCCGCGGAAGACGCGGCATTCTGGTATCGGGACGGCCAGGCTGCGCTCGCGGAAGCCAAGCGCCTGCATCCCAACATGCGCCGCGCCAAAAACGTGATTTTCTTCGTGGGCGACGGCATGGGGGTGTCCACGGTCACCGCTGCGCGCATTCTGGAAGGCCAGCTGCAGAACCGCGACGGCGAGCGCAACCAGCTCGCCTTCGAGCGCCTGCCCTATCTGGCGCTGTCCAAGACCTATTCCGTCAACCAGCAGACGCCCGACTCCGCCCCGACCATGACGGCGATGGTGTCCGGCATCAAGACCAACGACGGCATGTTCGGCGTCGCGCCCGCGGTCAAGCGCGGCGAGAAAAACGCTGCGGTCCTCGACGCCAACAAGGTCCCTTCGCTGCTGCATCTGGCCGAGCAGAGCGGCCGCGCCACCGGCGTGGTCACCACTGCGCGCCTCACCCATGCTACGCCCGGGGCCACCTATGCCCATATCTCCGAGCGCAACTGGGAGCGCGACACCCAGGTGCCTGCCGACGCGACGGTCAAGGACATCGCCTCCCAGCTGATCGACAATTTCGGCGCCGGTAAGGTCGGCGACGGCATCGAAGTGGTGCTCGGCGGCGGCCGTCGCGAGTTCCTGCCGATCTCGCTGAACGACCCGGAAGACGCAGGCGCCAAGGGGCGGCGCGGCGACGGCCGCAACCTGGCGGCCGAATTCGAGCGCAAGTTCAATGGCCAGTTCGTCTGGGACAGGGCCGGTTTCGACAATTTCGATCCGGCCTCGGGTAAGCGTTTGCTGGGCCTGTTCGAGCAGTCCCACATGGAATATGAACACGACCGCGCCAACGATACCGGCGGCGAGCCCTCGATTGCCGAGATGACCGAAAAGGCCATCGATGTTCTCAAGCGCAACGACAAGGGCTTCTTCCTGATGGTGGAAGGCGGCCGCATCGACCACGCGCACCACGCCGGCAACGCCTACCGCGCGCTGACCGACGCCATCGCGTTGTCGGATGCGGTGAAGAAGGCGATGGAAATGACCGATCCGGAAGACACGCTGATCGTCGTCTCGGCCGACCACAGCCACGTGTTCACCATCGCCGGCTATCCCAAGCGCGGCAACCCCATCCTCGGAAAAGTGGTGACGCCGGGCAAGGACGCGCCCGACTATGCCCTGGCACTGGACGGCAACCCCTACACCACGGTTTCCTATGCCAACGGCCGGGGTTACCACGTCGACGTGCCGGGCGATGACGTTTACGGTGAGCCGGTCGCTGCCGGCCGCGTGGCGGACATGCGCACCGTGGACACGACCGATCCGGACTTCCATCAGGAAGCCTTGGTGCCGCTCGGTTCCGAGACCCATGCGGGCGAAGATGTCGCGATCTACGCCGGCGGTCCGAAAGCCCACCTGTTCCATGGCACGCGCGAACAGAACTATATTTTCCACGTGATGCAGGACGCATTCCGCGGCGGCGAAGAGCGTGGCAAGACGCGCGATTGACCTCGGCACCGCACGATAGGCAGACCCGACTTGATCCTGCGGTCGGCGTGGCGTCCAGCGCCACGCCGACCGCAGCCATTTTCAAAGCACCTGTTCAATCATCCGGAAAACATCATGCGCCACACGATTGTGCTTCTTCTCCTGCTGTGTTGCGGCCCGGCCCGGGCAGCCGCAGTGTCTCCCCCTTTGCCTACCACCCCCCTGCCGGCGGTTGCTGCCCATTTCGAAACCACGCACTGCGCGATTCCGTGCAAGAAGCCGGTATCGAGGCAATGGCATCTGCTGCGCGACGGCCAGACCATCGAGCTGCGCGGGGACGGCGCACCCTTCAGCGAACTGTGGCGGCGTCTCGGCGACGGCCGCATCGACTATGTTTACGTCATGCACGACGAGCGCCGGGCCATCGAATATTCGCCGGTCGACCTGACGCTGATCGGACGCGAGCCCGACTGGGTGCGCATCGGCGCGCTCCTGTCGCCAGCCGATCTGGAACGCCTCAAGCGCGGGGCAGCGGGGCGCCACGCCGGTTTGGCAACCCGCCGCTACACCGGCACCCTGGGGTCCGCCAAAATCGATGTCGCGTGGATTCCCGATCTGGCCCTGCCGGCCCGGCTGCAGTACCGCTACCCCGACCAGACCGTCACCATCCGGCTGCTGCGCCGCCACGCAGGCGCGCCTCCTGTCGCGCCCACCACGGCGGCTACGCTGGCCGGATACCAGCTGGTCGATTACGCCGATATCGGCGACATGGAGGAGGATGCGCAGGCCCAGACATGGATACGCAAGGCCGCGGCCGCGCCCGGCCACCTGCACCAGGGGCACGGCCACTGAGCGGTACGGGAATCTCCCCGGGTCCTGGCGTCGTCGCCTTTGCAGTTCGAGCGGGAATCCCGCCGGTTCGAGGCCGCGTATTCCGGCGATCAGATCCGCTCGCAGGCGAGCGCCCGCACGACCACCTCATCCTGACGAAAAATGCGCTCAAGCTCCGTGCGGTACGCAGACCACCACTCCCGCTCCAAGGTTTCAACCATCACTTCGATCAGGATCATGTCGTCGCGCGCGGTCGTTCCATTCTCCGTGTCCTTCCACAGGCCCAGCGCAGGAGACTGCACAAACGCCGTCAAGCCGCCGAAGCGCTCGATGAGTTGCGCTCTGACGCCGTCGAATTTGTCCCGCTGAAACGGGCGGCCTTCATTGTCGTAGATGGGAATGAGGAGCTGGATCAGGTGCATGTCTGAAGCGGATGGGGGCTTGTTCAATCCGCCTCCAGTTGCCCGGAAACTTCCTGCACCAGCACCCACGGCGCCACCACCACGGCCCAGAACATCGGCTTGCGCGCATGCCAGTCTTCGGCGTCGCTGAGTTGGGCGCGCGCGATGCGGCCCTCGGCCAGCCATTGCTGCACGGTGGCGGTATGGTTCTCGGCAATGTGGAGGGCGGCATCGATCAGGTCCAGGCCGGTGGCGACCTTGATGACGTCGCCGCGTGCGAAGTGGCGTTCGAGTTCGGGCCAGGCGAGTTGGGCGGTTTCGAGGTTGAGCTTGGCGCGGAGGATGTCGCTGGGGGTCATTTCAGGGATCAGGCATCAGGGATCAGGGATCAGGGATCAGGGATCAGGGATCAGGGATCAGGGATCAGGGATCAGGGAAACGTCAGCGCGCTTTGCCGCCGCCGCGGCGCTGGCTGAGCGGGTGCTTGGGCACTTGCGGGGGGCGGCCGCGGTCGGCCGGCGCAGGCTTGCCCGCATGGGGTTTGGCCGAGCCGGGTTTGCCGGGTGCCGGTCTGCCGCGTCCGCCTTCGGCGCGCGGGGTGCGCGTGCCTTCCGGCTGCTTGCCGGTGCCGGCGGGCTGGTATAGCGGGATCAGATGCTTCTTGCTGTTGCCGATCAGGTCTTCGCGGCCCATTGCCTTCAGCGCTTCGCGCAGCAGCGGCCAGTTGTCCGGATCGTGGTAGCGCAGGAAGGCCTTGTGCAGGCGGCGGGTGCGGCCCTGCTTGACGACGGACACCGCCTCAGCCTTGCCGCCCAGCACCTTCTTCAACGGGTTCTTCTC
>JAJZRT010000283.1 GCA_021802595.1 Pseudomonadota bacterium | reverse complement strand
GGAGCAGCAGCAGCGGGCGCTTCAGCGGGAGCAGCAGCTTCTTCTTTTTTGCCACAAGCGGTCATGGAAACAGCCAGCAGAGCAGCCAGGAGAACGGAATATTTCATTTGATTTCCCTTTTCGTACAAATATAAAAACCCACACCAGAGATCGGTCCGGGACTTGAAATCCAGCCGACGCGCGGAATTCTAGCAAATCGGCAAAAGAAAACCACAATCTATTAATTTTCTTCCATCACATAAAATTTGCGTTGCTTAATTACCACACGCCAATTACCACACGCCAATCCGCATCCATGCAGCGTTGCGGCCTGCTCTCGCGATTCCAGCGATCCGCACATTCCCGCACGCATCGACGCCTAGTCGACCAGTTTTGCGCGCACGAATTCCGCGAGCTTGTCCGGCAGATTGCCCGCCGTGAGGGCGCGCCGGAAGGCGGAACGCGCTTCGTCGTTCTTTCCCTGGGCTTCCAGGGCGAGCCCCAGCCCCAGCCACCAGGTTCCCTGCCCCGGCTGCTGCCTGAGCACCTGCTCGTACTGCCGTGCCGCGTCCGGATACTGCCTGAGCCGCACCAGTAGCGCCGCCAGCGTTGCACGGTACTCGGCATTGACGCCGCGTCCCCCAATCCCGCTCTGCAGGGTTGCAACCGCGCCTTCTACATCCCCGCGCGCCGCCTGCAGACGTGCCAGGCTGAGCGCGAACCAGGCATGATCGGGGTTCAATTCGCGTCCCGCACGCAGGACCGCTTCGGCCTCCTGGTTCTGGCCGGCCTCACTCAGCAACGCGGCCAGCGTCTCGCGCGCAGCCACATGGCCGGGCGACAGTGCGATGGCCTCCTCAAGCAGCGGGCGGGCCTGATTTTCCCTGTCTTTCTGGATGAGTGTCAGGGCCCTGCGATAGCGATCCTCGGCGACCTCGCCGGCAGTGGGCGGGCTGTCCTCCTTGCGGATGACCGGCAATTTTTCAGGGGAGGCCGGTGCCGTCGTCACGGGCCCGGCAGACTGCCGGGCCGGACTTGCGGGGGGCTGCTGATGTAGTCCCGCATGCAAATCCGGCGGCCGGGGCCGATTTACGGCGACGGCTGGAGCCGCCTGCACGTTGGCGGGCTTCTGCCCGGGAAGCGGCACGGCAGAAGGCGGTACCGGCACCGCCTTCGCTGCCGGGATCGCAGCAGGCGACTCCCCCGCATGCTGCATGACAGCGGCGCGCGGCGTCGGAAGACTTCCAGCGGGCCGGAGCACGAACCCGATGCCCGCCCCGGCAAGCAGCAGCAACACCGCGGCGACGCTCCACCGCCCCGTCCAGCGCCGCCGGGCAATGGCAGCCGGGTGCAGCGAAACCGGAGAGGCCGTCGAGTCCGGCTGGCGCGCGTCCAGTGCGCGCAGCGTCTGGTTGATGATGCTCATGCGGTCAGTCGAAAATCGGAGTGGAAAGCATTGCCTACACGGCCCGGAAAAGCCAGCCTGCGGCGGCGGCACCCGCACCCAGGGCAAGAATCGCCAGCACCCAGCGTGCCATGCGATTGGCCGTTCTTGCCGCCAGCGTGTCACGGGCGGCGTGACGCATCTCGCGCCAGCCGGCACGCGGCAGGCCTTTGCCATAGGCCATCATGAGCGCCTTGTGGGCAATGACGTTGACGACGCGCGGCACGCCGGCGCTGGCTTCATGCAGGAGTCCGATGGCGCGTGGGCTGAACGGCGGGATCGCATGGTCGAAGCCCGCACGTATCATCCGATGGGAAAGATACGCCTCGAGCTCCTCGCGCGTCAGGGGTCGCAGGCTGTCGTGAAAGCTGATGCGGGTCTCGAACTGCGGGATGGCCTGCAGTCGCGCATCCAGTTCCGGCTGGCCGAACAGCACGATGGTCAGCAATTTCCGTTTCTCGGTTTCCAGGTTGGAAAGCAACCGTATCGTTTCCAGGCTCTCCAGCGAGATCGCCTGGGCTTCGTCGAGGATCAGGACCACGCGGGTGCCACGCCTGGCCAGCGCAATCAGTTTCGACTGGATCGCCTTGTGGACGCGGTAATGGCTTTCTTTTCCGGTCGGCTTGAGGCCCAGTTCTTCGGCGACCGCAAACAGGATGCCGGCCGGATCGAGTGCGGGGTTGGGAAGATAGACCGCACGGCACCGCTTGGGAAGCGATGCCAGCAGGGTCCGGCACAACAGGGTTTTTCCGGTGCCGACCGCGCCGACGATCCTGATGAAGCCTTCGCCATTTTCCAGCGCGTACAGGAGCGTGTTCAACGCCTCGCGATGCGGTGGCGAGGCGAAGAAGAAATCGGTATCCGGAGTCAGCCCGAACGGGGCCTCGGCAAGCCCGAAATGGGCGAGATAGGAGAGCGGGTGCCGGCCGCCGGCCGATGCGGACGGCTTTCCGCCACCCGGCAACCCGCCGGCTGCGCGCGGCGAGTCTTCGGAGCGGGAGAAAGCCATCGCCGTCATGGCGTCGCCGGTTGTCGCTCAAGCTTGTCGATGCGCGCCTGGGTCGCCTCCGCATCAATCCGCCAGTCTTCCTGGCTATCGATGACGGTCGGCTTGATGAGAATCACCAGTTCACTCTTCTTCGAACTCTGATTGGTATTGCCGAAGAAGTAGCCCACCAGCGGCACCTTGCCGAGCAGGGGCACGCGGTTGGCGCTGCCATCGAAGGATTGCTTCATCATTCCGCCGATGGCGGCGATGCGGCCGTCTTCCACCTGCACGACGCTGTCCGTTTCCGAAACGGCACTGGAAGCGAGCGGCAGCGTCAGCTTCCCGGCCAGGCCGGCATCGATGTTCTTGATCTTTTCCGTCACCACGCTCACCGAAGGACGGATATGCAGCGTGATGCGGCCCTTGTCGTCGATCTGCGGCGTGATGTCCAGCGCGATGCCCGAGAAGAACGGTTGCAGCGTCACGCTGGGCGTGGTCGTGGTGCCGGCGCCACCGGTATTGCTGGTGGTCGACACATTGGTCACGAAGAAATCGTCGGTCCCCACCTTGAGCACGGCCTGCTGGTTGTTCAGCGCCGCGATGCGCGGGCTGGACAGCACATGCACCGATCCCTGGGTTTCCAGGAAATTGATCAGGGCGGAAAAACTCTTGGTCTGGAATGCGAGACCGAAGATGCCGGCCGAAGTGCCGGCCGCCGCAGGCATCCCGCTCCCCAGAACGTCCGCGAGGGAGCCGCTGGCTGCGCCCGTCAGCAGATCGAAGTTGCCGGCATTGGCGCCCGAGGAATATTTGTGCTGGCCGTTATGCAATACCGACCAGTTGATGCCGGTCTGATAACCGTCGTTGAGCTGCACCTCGAGGATCTTCGCCTCCAGCATGACCTGGCGCTCGACCGCCGAGGCCGTGGCCTTGAGGAAACGCTCGACATCCCGCATCGTGCGCGGCGTGGTCTTCACCACCACGATTCCCGATTGCGGGCTCAGGATCACCTTGCCGGACTCGCCGACGATGGCGTCCAGCGCCGCTTTCAATTCGCCCCAGAAGTCCGAATTGAGCTTCGTGTCGATCCTGCTGGTTTCCAGCGACTGCTGCGTGGTGCCGCCACCGGTCACCCCGCCGACGCTGCCGGTGCCCGACGAAGCGGCGCTGACCGAGCCGGAAATCACCCGCATGTCCGACGAACCGGTGCGGGTCCCTGCCAGGTAGTTGACCTTGAAGATGCGGGTCTGCGGCGTCAGCGGCTGCACCACGATGCGGTGCCCCTCCATCGTGTAGTCGTAGCCATAAAGGTCGCGAATGGCGGACATCGCCTCGGGCACGGTGACGTTCTTGAGGTTGGCGGAAATCGTGCCGGCCACATCGGGGTGCACCAGCATGCTGTAGCGGGTGCCGGAGACGATCGCCATGAATACATCCTGTGCAGGCGCGCCATTGACGACCAGATCGAACCGCGGCTCGACCGGCTCGGCCACCGCCTTGGGCAGTTCCAGCTTGAGCGGCGGCAGCAGCGCGGCCCGGGCCTGTTCCTCGGTCATCGCCTGCGGAGCGGGCTGCGCCTGCGCGGCCCGGGCGACTTCCTGCCGGATCGCCTGCTGCGTGTCGCGCGGCGACAAAGGGCCGGCGCACCCCAGCAGGACCAGCGGGCCGGCAACCATCATGGTGTAGCGCTTCATCATCCGCAATATCTCCCGTTTCTTATTGGCCACGCAGTCGTTTCTCGACATGCGGGTAGAGCTTGAGCACCGTCAGCTCCGCGCCACGGCGCAGCACGACTTCGCTTTCGGTGATGCGCACCACGCGCGCATCCTGGTAGCGTGCCCCCACGGCCAGTTCCTGGCCGCCGATGACGGCAAGCCGCTGCTTCCCGCTCCGCTTGATGGCCGTGAGTGAAATGCCCGGGCTGGCGCTGTCTGCGGCGGCAGGCGCGGCGGGCAGCGCGGTGGGATCCGGCAAGGCTGCCCTGGCGCACGGCATCGCCAGCAGCGCGACCACGGTCCCCAGCATCATACGCGTAGCCATGCTTCCTCCAGGCTCAGGGTGTGGACGATCAGGGTGAGCTTCAAATCGGGGCGGGCGGCAGTATCGAGCGTCGCCTCGACCCAGCTGAGATGCCAGGGCAAGGCCTCCAGACGCTCAAGGTAGGCGACCAGTCCGGCATAGGAGCCGCTCACCGTGATCTCGAAACCGTGCCGATAGAACGCAGGCGGGCTTCCCTCGGATGCGCCCGGCAGCGATACGGGATGCGGACTGAGCGTCCTGAAGCCGTCTATCCGGACGCCGGACTGTCCGCGCACCACATCCTTCAGCACCTGGGCCATGCGCTCGGGCGGAACCAGGGAATGCCCGCGCGTTTCAAGCTCGGCATTCAATCCGGCCAGCCGCGTTTCCTGCGCAGCAAGCACCGCCTGCGCCATCCGGTCCGGATTGCGCCCCGCCTGGCTGGCAAGCAGTTGCTGCTGCTGTTCGATCTGCTCCAGCGCCGAACGGGCGCTTTGCAGGCGGGTATCGGCATTCAGCACGCGTCGCTGCCCCGCGTCGATCAGCAGGGTTTGCGCAAGCGCGAACACCACCACGACCGCCGCAGCGAAAACGAACAGACGCTCGCGCAAGCTCATCGCGTCGATGCGCGCACCCAGCGCGCGCCATTGTTCACGGCCCACCGGCTTCTCCCTTGTCTTCCAGGTTCTTCGGATTGCCCGAATACAAGGCAAAATCGATATGTTCCGGCAGGTTGGCGGACTGGGCCGGGCCATCGCCTGCGGACTGCGCCAGGACAGCCTCCATGCCCGAGAACTTCATCCCGGCGAAAGCAGCCTGTTTGGCGAGCCGATCCAGATACGTGGTCACCAGACCGGCATTCAGGGCTGACCCCTTGAGTGCCACGTAGTCCGGCGAGAGGGTGAAGCCATTCAGCCAGACGCCCTCCGTGCTGCTTTGCGCGAGCGCACGCAAGCGGGGGGAAAACCCGGCCGACGTGCTGTCGATCAGGTGCTTCATCGACGCCAGCAGTGCCTCGCGCTGGGCCACCTGCGCCTGCGCCACCTTGATCCGCTCCGTCAGGAGTGCGCTCACCGGACGGGCTGCGCTTGCGCTCAACCGGTCCAGTTCCTGCTGCGCAGCCGCTTGCCGGGCTTCCGCCTGTACCGCCTGTTTTTCGAG
>JAJZRT010000282.1 GCA_021802595.1 Pseudomonadota bacterium | reverse complement strand
CTCGTCGAGCGGACTGCGGATCCCGGTTTCGAACTGGCTGTTGAGGTAGGCCAGTTCCAGCACGCGCTCGCTGTCGCGGCCGAAGGCGTCGACGTGGCGCTCCAGCCGGATATGGCCTTCGGTGAGGGTACCGGTCTTGTCGGTGCACAGCACATCGATACCGCCCAGTTCCTGCACTGCGGAGAGCCGCTTGACGATGACGCGACGCCGCGCCAGCCGCATCGCGCCCTGCGACAGGGTGACCGACAGCACCATCGGCAGCAGCTCCGGCGTCAGGCCCACCGCCAGCGCCACCGCAAACAGGAAAGATTCGAACAGCGGGCGGTGGAAGGCCGCATTGATCAGCAGCACCGCCAGCACGAGGATCACGGTGAGGCGCAGGATCAGGGTGCCGAACGCCTGGGTGCCGCGCTCGAAGGCCGTGGCCTGCGGGCGCTGCGTCAGGGTGTCGGCGATCTGCCCCAGTGCCGTCGCGGAGCCGGTACGGACGATCAGCATGCGCCCCGTCCCGCTGATGACCGAGGTGCCGAGGAACAGCGCATTCGTCGCCGCGGTCATGTCGGCGCCAGGCAGTTCGTCCTGCGCGTGTTTTTCCACCGGGTAGGATTCGCCGGTCAGCAGCGCCTGGTTGACGAACAGGTCGCGCGCTTCCAGCACGCGCCCGTCCGCCGGGACCAGGTCGCCTGCCGCCAGCGCCACCACGTCGCCGGGAACCAGTTCGGCGACGGGAATCTCGCGCGCCTGGCCGCCGCGTATCACCGCCGCGCGCAGGGCCACCGTATGCCGCAGTTTCTCGACGGCGCGGCTGGCGCGATATTCCTGGAAGAAATCCAGCGTCACGCTCATCAGCACGATGACGCTGATGACGACAAAGCTCTTCAGGTCGCCCAGCATCCCGGCAATCGCACTGGCCGCCAGCAGCACCAGCACCAGCGGATTCCTGAAATGGGCCAGAAACTGCAGAGCCCAGGCCCGCTCGGCGCGCGGGCGCAGCAGATTCGGGCCATGAATGCGGCGCCGGGCGGTGGCCTCCTGCTCGCTCAGACCTTCAGACGAGTTGCCCAGCTTCGCCTGCAGCACCGCCATCGGTGGCCGCCAGAAATCCGGGGGGAGCGGATCGGGCGAGGGCATCTTTCACCAGGCCAGTTCGCACGCCGGTTTCTTGCTGGTGCTCTCGCGGATCTCGGCGATCCGGCCATCGGACAGGCGGATCACGCGGTCGGCCATGTCGGCGATGCCGACGTTGTGGGTGATCAGCACGGTCAGCGTGCCCAGCTCGCGGTTCACCTTCTCCAGCGCCTCGAGCACCACCACGCCGGTGGCCGAGTCGAGCGCGCCGGTCGGCTCGTCGCACAGCAGCACCGCCGGGTTCTTGGCGATCGCGCGGGCGATCGCCACGCGCTGTTGCTGGCCGCCGGACAGCTGCGCCGGAAAATGGTCCAGCCGCTCGCCGAGGCCGACCAGCCCCAGTGCGTTCTCCGGCCGCATCGGCGCCTCGGCGATCTCGGTCACCGCGGCGACGTTCTCGCGCGCGGTCAGGCTGGGAATCAGGTTGTAGAACTGGAACACGAAGCCGACATGCTCGCGGCGAAAGCGCGTGAGCTCGGCCTCGGTGGCACCGGTGAGCTTGTGGTCGAGGTAGCAGACCTCGCCGCTGGACGGCGCATCGAGCCCGCCGAGGATGTTCAGCAGCGTCGACTTGCCGCTGCCCGAGGGGCCGAGCAGCACCACCAGTTCGCCACGATAGAGCGCCAGATCGATGTTGCGCAGGGCCGGCACCTCGACCTCGCCCATGCGGTAGACCTTGGTAAGACCATGTGCGACGAAGATGGCGTTGGGGTTGGCATCCGGCATGCGGGCCATCATGCCATGCCCGCCGTCAGCGGGCCAGCACGCTCACCGCGTCTTCTCCGGCAGGTGTTCCGCAAACCAGCCCGCCGCCCGCATCGCCACCGCCTCCAGCGTGCCGGGTTCCTCGAACAGGTGGGTCGCGCCGGGCACGATCACCATTTCCTTCTCGCAACGCAGCTGGTTGTAGGCAAGCTGGTTGAGGTCGATCACGCCATCGTCGTAGCCGCCGACCAATAAAAGTGTCGGCGCAACCACCTTCTGCAACGCCTGCTCACTGGCGAGGTCGGGCCGGCCGCCGCGCGACACCACGGCACGGGCCCCGTCGCCCAATTCCGCCGCCGCTTCAAGCGCGGCGGCGGCGCCGGTGCTGGCGCCGAAAAAACCGAGCGGCAAATGCTTCGTGGCTTCCTGCATACCGACCCAGCGCGCCGCTTCCAGCAGCCGCTGCGTCAGCAACCCGATGTCGAAGCGGCGGGAATAATCGCGGTCTTCTTCAGGCGTCAGCAGGTCCATCAGCAGGGTGCCGACGCCGGCGGCGCGCAACTCGCCGGCAACGTAGTTGTTGCGCGGGGAATGACGGGACGAACCGCTGCCGTGGGCGAATAGAACCAGGCCGACGGCGCTGTCTGGAATCTCCAGCATGCCCTCGACGCTGACGCCGCCAGCCGGGATATGGACC
Source organism: Pseudomonadota bacterium (assembly GCA_021802595.1). The sequence goes on along the minus strand of JAJZRT010000282.1, from coordinate 3,071 downwards.
AGAGTCGCGGTTCTCACGCCCGATCCTCCCGGTGCATGGCGATCGGGATGCGGCGGTTGCCGAAGGGATGGCTGAATGCGCCGAAACGGCCGGCGATGGCGCTGCCGCAGTGCGGGCAGTGGCCGTCGGGCGTGAGCTTGTAGTCGTCGATGCGATACCAGTCGCGAACGATCAGCGCTGCGTGGCAGCCCGGGCACGACGTAGTGCCGCCGGCGACGTCGTGCACGTTGCCCGTGTAGACGTAATGCAGCCCGGCCTTCAGCGCGATGTCGCGCGCGCGCGTCAGCGTCGAGGCCGGCGTCGGCGGCACGTCGAGCATCTTCCAGTCTGGGTGAAAAGCGGAGAAGTGCAGCGGCACGTCGGGGCCGAGTTCCTTCATGATCCAGGCGCTCATCGCCGTGATCTCGGCGTCGCTATCGTTGTGGCCGGGAATCAGCAAGGTCGTGATCTCGAACCAGATGTCGGTCTCACGCCTGAGATAGGTCAGCGTGTCGAGCACCGGCTGCAGGTGGCCGCCGGTCAGCTTGACATAGAAATCGTCGGTGAAGCCCTTGAGGTCGACGTTGGCGGCGTCCATCTTGGCGTAAAACGCGCGGCGCGGTTCCTCGGTCATGTAGCCGGCGGTGACCGCCACCGTCTTGAGGCCGCGCGCGTGGCAGGCGTCGGCCACGTCCATCGCGTATTCGGCGAAGATCACCGGGTCGTTGTAGGTGAAGGCGACGCTCTTGCAGCCCGCCCGTTCGGCGGCTTCGGCGATCTCGTCCGGCATGGCACGGTCGACCATGGTGTCGGTCTCGCGCGACTTGGAGATGTCCCAGTTCTGGCAGAACTTGCAGGCGAGGTTGCAGCCGGCGGTGCCGAAGGAGAACACCGACGAGCCGGGATAGAAGTGATTCAGGGGCTTCTTCTCGATCGGGTCGACGCAGAAGCCGGACGAGCGTCCGTAGGTGGTGAGCACCATGCTGCCGCCCTCGTTCTTGCGCACGAAGCACAGCCCGCGCTGGCCTTCGTGCAGCTTGCAGTAGCGCGGGCAGAGGTCGCACTCGATGCGGCCGTCGGCTAGCACATGCCACCAGCGCGCCGGGTAATGCGATTCAGGAATGCTCATGGACGGGGGTCTCCTCTTTCCATTTGCTGACGGTATAGCGCGACAGCCTCACCTGCTCCGCCCAGAAATCCAGCGGCAGGCCGGCCTTGCGTTTCAGGTAGGCAAGAAACTCGGCCGGATCGGGCAACTGCTCCCACACCTGCGGCAGGAAGGTGCTGCGGTGGTGGCCATATTCGAACACCACGCCGTCGATGTTCGGCCGCAGCATCGCCAGCGCCGACGATTCATCCTTCGCCACCAGCGGTTCGGTCGGCGACAGCAGTGACACCTCGACCTGGATATCCTCGAACTCGTTGCGGGTGAGCGGCATGAACCGCGGGTCGCGGAACGCCGCCGCCACGGCGTTTTCACGCACATCGACTTCCAGCGGGCGATGCGCCTCGAGGGTACCGATACAGCCGCGCAGCTCGCCCTGCCGGGTCAGGGTGACAAAGCTCGCGCCCGGTTCCTGCAGCCAGCGGGTCGGTGCGGGCGGTTCCGCCGTCTGCCCCAGCATTGAGGCAATTTCCGAACGCGCCAGCTTGAGCAGGGTCGCGCCCTTGTCGGCGTCAGGCTGGCCGGCGGCGGCCTTGGCCCTTCGACTCGGCTCAGGGCTGGCCTCGAATGCGAAAGCGGCATAGCCGACGACCCGCTCGCGATCGCCCGCGGTATCGCTCGAGTTGCGCACGTCCAGCACCGCCGGATGCAGACCGTGCCTGCGCGCTGCCAGCAACAGGCCGTTGACCGGCGTGGCGCCGCAGGCCTGTTCATGGGTCAGATGCGAATCCAGCGCCAGGATGGCGTCGACGGTCCCACTGTCCACCTGGCGGGCGAGCGCGTCGGGCAGGAAATGCGACAGGTCGGAACTGATCACGATCAACGTCTCGTCGCCGCCCCACACGGTTTCCAGCACTTCGGCCACCTCGGCGGCGGTGGCGTCGCCCACGGCCAGCGGCAGCAACTGGAAATCCCCCAGCACCTGCTGCAGGAAGGGCAGTTGCACTTCCAGCGAATGTTCCATCTGGTGTGCCGCCGCACTGCGAACCACCTGCGGCAGCCCGGCAATGGCCTGCATGCCGTCACGATCCAGCGCCACCTCGCCGAGCGGGGTGGCAAAACGGTCCGCCTCGGGAAGCGCCAGCCCGTGTACCGGGACGCGATGGGTGGGGCCCAGCAGCACCACCCGGCGGATGCGGCCGCGCAGTTCGCCCAGCCGCGCATAGGCACGGGCGGCCACGGCACCGGAATAGATATAGCCGGCATGCGGCACGATCAGCGCCTTGGGCGCAGGCAACGAAGCCTTAATCCTGGCGTCGGCCAGCAGGTCGACAACGGTGCGTTTGAGCTCGGCCGGGTTGTCCGGGTAGAACAAGCCTGCAACGGCAGCGGGACGTGTAGTGGGCATGCGGTATTCCTTCATCGATGAGTCTAGTAAATCGGGGGAATTTGTCCGATTTCAAGTGACGGCTGGCCGGACGCGCATTTGCGCCGATAATAGGCCCCACAAGGCGACCGAGATCGCCATCGTTTCAACATTGGGGGGACCTATGGCTTCATCCAGAGCGGCCGACGAAGGAGCCCTGCTCAAGGCCATCCTGCAGGAATCGGCCACCGAGGTGGTGGTGTTCGACGCAGACACCCTGCAGATCGCGCAGGCCAACCCGGCGGCGGCAAAGAACCTGCAATACCGGCCCAAGGCTTTGCAGAAACTCACGCCGCTGGATTTTCTGGCCCCGGAGGACAGGCAGGCCTTCAACGCCCTGCTCGCCTTGCTGAGGAACGGCAAGAAACGCCGCACCGCCCTCAGCGTGCACTGCTGCAGGCGCGACGGCACCCGCTATCCGGTCGAGGTGCGGATGCTCTACTCGGCCGATCACGAAAAGCCGGTTTTCATCTGGATTGCCAATGACGTCAGCCAGCGCGAAGCCACGCGGCAGGCCCTGGCGCATTCGGTGTCGGACCTGCACGCGATCGTGGCGCATAT
>JAJZRT010000281.1 GCA_021802595.1 Pseudomonadota bacterium | reverse complement strand
CCCGCCTGGTCGCCAAGGTGAAGGCCGGTGGCAAGGGCGTGTGGGGCGAGATTCCCATGCCGCCGAATCCGCAGGTCAGTGCCGCCGACGCGGACAAGATCGTTTCCTGGATCCTGAGCCTGAAATAATCCGGCGCGGCATCGCGTCAGCACAAGGCCGGCGTTCACGCCGGCCTTGTGCTTTAGGGAAGCGCTGAACAAGTTGATTCCGCTCATGGTTCGACAGGCTCACCACGAACGGAATCAACAAGTTGCCGTTCGTCCTGAGCTTGTCGAAGGACTTGTTCAGCGCTTCCTTAGGGGCCCCGGGAAAGCCGGCCGCCGCTGGCTTTATGGTATAAATCCCACGTTTCAGTTTGATTGCGGGGAAGACCGAGATGACGGGTCACAAGCTGGCTTGGGTGATGGTGGCGGCGGCACTGGTCGCGGGATGCGGCGACAAGCCGCAACAGGATGGCGACAGCCGGACGGTGCTGATCGGTCAGGCGTCCCCGCTCACCGGCCCGCAGGCCCATCTCGGCAAGGACAACGAAAACGGTGCGCGTCTGGCGCTAGACGAAATCAATGCCGCCGGTCTCACCCTGGGCGGCAAGAAGGTCGTGCTCGAACTGAAGAGCGAGGACGACGCGGCCGATCCCAAGACCGCCACCACCGTGGCACAAAAACTGGTCGACGAAGGCGTGGTGGGCGTGATCGGCCACCTCAATTCGGGCGCCACGATTCCGGCGTCGAAGATCTATTCCGACAACAACATTCCGCAGATTTCACCCTCGGCCACCGCCGTGGCCTACACGGCAGCCGGCTACAAGACGGCTTTCCGTGTGATGACCAACGATGCGCAGCAGGGCAGCGTGCTGGGCAACTACGCGGTGACCAAGCTCGGCGCGAAGAAGATCGCCATCATCGACGACCGCACCGCCTACGGCCAGGGGCTGGCCGACGAGGTCGAGAAAGCGGTCAAGGCGGCCGGCGGCGAGGTGGTGGCGCGCGAATACACGTCCGACCGCTCGACCGACTTCATGGCGATCCTCACGTCGATCAAGGGCAAGGCGCCCGACCTGGTGTTCTTCGGCGGGATGGATCCGCAGGCCGCGCCGATGATCAAGCAGATGAAGCAGCTCGGCATGACGGCGAAGTTCCTCGGCGGCGACGGCGTTCAGACGCCCACCTTCATCCGGCTGGCCGGCGCCGACGCCGAGGGCGCGCTGGCTTCCAGCCCCGGCCTGCCGCTCGACGCGATGCCAGGCGGCAGCGCGTTCAAGGCCAAGTTCGAGGCCAAGTACGGCCAGATCCAGAATTACGCGCCCTATGCCTACGACGCCACGCATGTGCTGATCGATGCGATGAAACGCGCCGATTCGAGCGATCCCGCCAGGTATCTGGCGGAACTGCCGAAGACCGATTATCAGGGGGTGACCGGACGCATCCGTTTCGATGCCAAGGGCGACCTTGCCGGCGGTGCGGTCACGCTGTACCAGGTGAAAGATGGCAAGTGGCGGACGCTCGAAACCGTGCAAAGCGGCAAGTGAACTGAGTCGGGCGCGCTGCGCGTATCTCCGGGCCAGCCCGGATATTTCATAAATTGACGCGTGCCCTCGCTGGATCTTTTATTTCGTATGGAAACTTTGCTCTACCCGCAAGGGGCAGGCCGTGGTTGTAAAGCCGATAAATCGGCAACAACCACGCTCAGTCGGACGTATGAATAAAACGCCGCTCCTTCACAAACTTCCCCTACAAAACAAAATCCTGCTCGATTATGGGCGTAGCTCGGTATCCTTCAGGACATCACGCGAATTCATGAAACATCCGGGCTAATGGACATCTTCCTGCAGCAACTCATCAACGGCCTGGTGCTGGGCAGCGTCTACGCGCTGGTGGCGCTGGGCTACACCATGGTGTACGGCATCCTCGAACTCATCAATTTCGCCCACGGCGAAATCACCATGATGGGGGCGATGGTGGCGCTGGCGGTGATCGGCGCGCTGGCACTGGCCGCTCCCGGGCTGCCGGGTGTGCTGGTGCTGGGTGCGGGGCTGGTGGTGGCGATTCCGGTGTGCGTGGCGCTGGGCCTCGTGATCGAGCGCGTGGCCTACCGTCCGTTGCGTCACGCGCCGCGCCTGGCGCCGCTCATCACCGCGATCGGCGTGTCGATCATCCTGCAGAACGTGGCCATGCTGATCTGGGGCAAGCAGTACATTCCCTTTCCCGCCGTGCTGCCGCCGGGACGGCACAGCTTCCATGGCGCGACGGTCACCGACGTGCAGATCACCATCCTGCTGCTGGCCACGGCCATCATGCTGATGCTGATCCTGGTGGTGCAGAAGACCCGGCTTGGCCGCGCCATGCGCGCCACCGCGCAATCGCGGCAGGTGGCGAGCCTGATGGGGGTGGACGTCAACCGGGTGATCGCCGCCACCTTCGCGATCGGTTCGGCGCTGGCGGCGGTGGCCGGCGTCATGGTCAGCGCGTATTACGGCCTGGCGCACTATTACATGGGCTTCCTGCTGGGCCTCAAGGCCTTCTCGGCCGCGGTGCTGGGCGGCATCGGCAACCTCGGCGGCGCGATGCTGGGCGGCTTGCTGCTGGGACTGATCGAGTCCTTCGGCGCCGGCTACATCGGCGACCTCACCGGCGGCTTCCTCGGCAGCAATTACCAGGACGTGTTCGCCTTCTTCGTGCTGATCGCGGTGCTGGTGTTCCGTCCCTCGGGCCTCTTGGGCGCGCGCGGGGTCGAGCGTGCCTAGCCCGGGCCGGCCGCCGCGCTGGCTGGCGTTTTCCCTGCTGGCGCTGGGACTGGCGCTGCTGCCCTTCCTGGTCGATGCCGGGCTGGGGCGCTCGTGGGTGCGGCTGCTCGATCTCGCGTTGCTGTATGTCATCCTCGCGCTGGGGCTGAACATCGTCGTCGGTTACGCCGGCCTGCTCGACCTCGGCTACGTCGCGTTCTATGCGCTGGGGGCCTACGTCTACGCCTGGCTCGCCAGCCCGCAGTTCGGCCTGCATCTGCCGTTCTGGGCGGTACTGCCGCTGGGTGCCACGCTGGCCGCGCTGTTCGGCGTGCTGCTGGGCGCGCCCACGCTGCGGCTGCGTGGCGATTACCTCGCCATCGTCACGCTGGGTTTCGGCGAAATCATCCGCATCTTCATGAACAACCTGAATGCGCCGGTCAACATCACCAACGGTCCGCAGGGGATCAACCTGATCGATCCGGTACGCCTCGGCAGCTTCGACCTGAGCCAGTCGCATCAACTGTTCGGCCTCGCCTTCACCGGCATCCATCTCACCTACTATCTGTTCCTGCTGTTCACGCTGATGGTGATCTTCATCTCGATGCGGCTGGAAAACTCGCGCATCGGCCGCGCCTGGGTCGCCATCCGCGAGGACGAGATCGCCGCCGCCGCGACCGGCATCAACACGCGCAATCTCAAGCTGCTGGCGTTCGCCATGGGCGCCACCTTCGGCGGCCTGGCGGGCGGCCTGTTCGCCAGCTTCCAGGGCTTCATCAGCCCCGAATCGTTCAACCTGATGGAGTCGATCATGATCCTCTGCATGATCGTGCTCGGCGGCATGGGCCACATCCCCGGGGTGATCTTCGGCGCAGTGGTGCTGACCCTGCTGCCCGAGGCGCTGCGCTATACCGGCGACTGGCAGCGCGAGCTGTTCGGCCGGATCTACGTCGACCCGGCCGACCTGCGCATGCTGCTGTTCGGCGTGGCGCTGGTGGCGGTGATGCTGTATCGCCCTGCCGGGCTCCTGCCCTCGACGCGCCGCCGCCGCGAATTCGCCGACGCGAAGGGGTGAGCGCACCCATGGCAGGCAATCTTCTATCGGGCAAGTTCGATGCAGAGTTGACACCGCTGCTGACCGTTTCCGGCGTGAGCAAGGCATTTGGCGGCTTGCAGGCGCTCTCCGATATTTCGCTGCAAGTGAACGCGGGTGAGATCTTCGGCCTCATCGGCCCCAACGGCGCGGGCAAGACCACGCTGTTCAATGCGCTCACCGGGCTGTATACGACCGATCGCGGCGAGATTCGCCTGAACGGCCTGCGCCTCGACGGCCGCAAGCCGCACCAGGTACTGAAGGCCGGGCTGGCGCGCACCTTCCAGAACATCCGCCTGTTCGCAGAAATGACCGCGCTCGAAAACGTGCTGGTCGGGCGTCACGCTCGCACCCGAAGCGGCGTCGTCGGCGCGGTGCTGCGCCTGCCCGCCACGCGTCGCGAAGAAGCCGATTCGCGCGCGCGCGCCCATGCGCTGCTCGATCGGGTGGGCATCGCGCGGCACGCCAGCCGGCTTGCCAGGAACCTGCCCTACGGCGACCAGCGCCGGCTCGAAATCGCACGCGCGCTGGCGACCGAGCCGACGCTGCTGGCGCTCGACGAGCCCGCCGCCGGAATGAACCCGGCCGAGCGGGCGGCACTGCGCGACCTGCTCCTGCAGCTGCAGGCCGACGGCCTGACACTGCTGCTGATCGAGCATGACGTGAAGCTGGTGATGGGCTTGTGCAGCCGGCTGGCGGTGCTCGACTACGGCGTGAAGATCGCCGAGGGTACGCCCGACGTGGTCAGCCGCGATCCGAAAGTGGTCGCCGCCTATCTGGGGGACGAGGCGCTGTGAGCGTATTGCTGGCGGTTCATCAATTGTCGGTGGCCTACGGGGGCATCCAGGCCGTGCGCGAGCTCAGCCTGGAGGTGGCGCACGGCGAGATGGTCTGCCTCATCGGCGCCAACGGCGCCGGCAAGACCACCACGCTCAAGGCCCTCAGCGGCCTTCTTGCGCCGCACGGTGGCAGCGTGCATTTCGACGGCCAGTCGATCACCCGCCTGCCAGCACACGAAATCGCGCGGCGCGGACTGGCGCTGGTGCCCGAGGGGCGCGGCGTGTTCCCGCGCATGTCGGTGGCCGAGAACCTGATGATGGGCGCCTACGCCCGGAATGACCGCGCGGCGGTCGCGCGTGATCTCGACCAGGTCTATGCGCTGTTGCCGCGCCTGACCGAACGCCGCGCGCAGATGGCCGGCCTGCTGTCGGGCGGCGAGCAGCAGATGCTGGCGCTGGGGCGCGCGATGATGGCGCACCCGCGCCTGCTGCTGCTGGACGAGCCGAGCATGGGGCTGGCGCCGCTGATGGTGCAGGCGGTGTTCGACATCATCCGCAAGATTGCGGCGGACGGCATGGCGGTGCTGCTGATCGAGCAGAATGCGCATCTCGCGCTGAAAACCTGTGCGCGCGGCTACGTGCTGGAGAACGGCGCGATCACGCTGAGCGGCCCGGCGGGCGAGCTGGCCAGCAATCCCGCGGTGCGGCACGCCTATCTGGGCGAGTGATTGAAGCGGTGCAGCCGGCGTTCGGTGAGCACTGCGTCGAGCGGCATGTCCCACGGATCGTGCGGCAGCGTCTCGACCCGCTGGCACTCGTAGGCGATGCCCACCAGCCGCGGCTTGCGCCAGTGGCGCCGATGCCGCATGAAGGCCAGCGTCGCATCGTAGTAGCCGCCGCCCATCCCCAGCCGGTAGCCGTGATGGTCGAACCCCACCAGCGGCATCAGCAGCAGGTCGAGCTGGCGTGCGCGCAGGGGCCTGGCGTCCAGCGGTTCGGTCCAAAATT
>JAJZRT010000280.1 GCA_021802595.1 Pseudomonadota bacterium | reverse complement strand
CTTAGTGCGGAGCGGCGGCCTTGAACAGCTTCGACTTGTCGACCAGATCGACGTGGGCGCGCTTGAAGCAGGTCCACTTCTTGGACTTCTTGTCGTAGATCGAGTTCACGAAGCAGTGCCAGTTCTTCTCGTCGACGAAGTTCTTGTCGGTGCGGTAGTAGAAGCCGGGGTAACGGCTTTCCTCACGGAACTGGATATGCTTCATGTGGGCTTCGGCCGTCAGGATGCGATGGTAGTTTTCCCAGGCGCGCAGCAGTTCGTGCAGATCCTTCGCACGCATCTTCTGCGAGTCTTCCTTCAGCATCTCGAGCTTCATTTCGGCCTGTTCGAGCATCTTGTCGTTGGTGTTGTAGTAAGTCGCAACACCCGCAACGTACTCGTCCATGATCTTCTGCAGACGGAACTGCAGCATGCGCGGCGTGATGTAGTTCGGGTTGATGTCGATGGCGGTCGTGTAGCCCTTGTGCTCGAGGAAGTTGCGGCAGGGCTTCCAGATGGCTTCGGCGATCTGCTCGGTGGTCTCGTCGAACTCGACGTTGAGGCTCGGATTGTCGAGAACGTACTTGACCATCGCCTTGGCGGCCATGCGGCCTTCGGCGTGCGAACCGGAGGAGAACTTGTGACCGGAAGCACCCACGCCGTCGCCGGCGGTGAACAGGCCCTTGACGGTGGTCATGGAGCGATAGCCCCAGTTCCAGCCTTGCGGCAGGTGCGCGGGAACGCCCGCTTCGGTTTCGCTGGTCGGCGCGCCGAGGTCGGTCGGGCCGGACACCCAGATGCCGCAGCAGCCGGAGTGCGAGCCGAGCAGGTAGGGCTCGGTCGGCATCAGCTCGGAGTTCTTCTTCTCGGGCTCGATGTTTTCGCCGACCCAGATGCCGCACTGGCCGATACACATGTCGAGGAAGTCTTCCCAGGCTTCGGCTTCGAGGTGCTTCACTTCCTTCGGCGACAGGGTCTCGCGCAGCTTGGCCAGCGCGGTGACGGTGTCCATCCAGATCGGGCCGCGGCCTTCCTTCATCTCCTTGAGCATCAGGTGGTTACGCAGGCAGGACGCGGGAACGGCAGCCTGGCCATAGGGCGGGTAGTCGTTCAGCATGTCCTTGTTCTTGGTCATGTAGTCTTCGCCGTAGGCGTTGGCTGCACGGGCCTTGAACAGCAGGAACCAGGCGCCGACCGGGCCGTAGCCGTCCTTGAAGCGGGCGGGCACGAAGCGGTTTTCCATCATGGTCAGCTCGGCGCCGGCTTCCGCCGCCATCGAGTAGGTCGAACCGGCGTTCCACACCGGGTACCAGGCGCGACCCTGACCTTCGCCGACGGAACGGGGACGGAACAGGTTGACGCAACCGCCGGCGGCCAGCATGACGGCCTTGGCCTTGTAGATGTAGATCTTGTTCTCGCGGACGGAGAAGCCAGCCGCGCCGGCGATGCGGTGCGGATCGTTCTTGTCGTTGATCAGGTGCACGATGAAGACGCGCTCCTGGATGCGCTCGAGGCCGAGGGCCTTCTTGGCGGCTTCGGCGACGATCCACTTGTAGGATTCGCCGTTGATCATGATCTGCCACTTGCCGGAACGGACCGGCTCGCCGCCGTCCTTCAGCGCGGGCAGGCCTTCCTTGATGGCGTCGGCGCCGTCGTGACGCACGCCGCTGGCATCGGTCTTCCAGATGGGCAGGCCCCACTCTTCGAACAGGTGCACGGAGTCATCGACGTTGCGGCCGAGGTCATAGGCCAGGTCGTCGCGGGTGATGCCCATCAGGTCGTTGGAGACCATGCGGGCGTAGTCGGCGGGGTCCTGGCGGGGGCCGATGTAGGTGTTGATCGCGGACAGACCCATGGCAACGGCGCCGGAGCGGTCGAGCGCGGCCTTGTCAACGAGCTTGATCTTGAGGTCCTTGCCGGTCTCGGCCTTGACGACCTCGGCCCAGCGCATGATTTCATAGCCTGTACCGCAGGCAGCCATGCCGCCGCCGACGATGAGGATGTCCAGTTCTTCTTGGACGATTTCGGGGGAGTCGAATGTTCCAGCCATTTTCAGTTTCCTCGATTCGTTGATTTATTTGCGGATCAGTTCGGCAGGATTGCCGGCACGGAAGCCACCCATCACGTCGCGCGTGAACGAGCCGGTCTGCTCGATGTCGGCCAGCTTGGGTACCGGCTTGCCGCCGAACGGGTCGATCGAGCCTTCGGCCGTGGTGCGGATCGGGAACTTGAAGCGCTTGACGACGCCATTGCGGAACTTGATGGTCCACATGATGGAATCGGAACCGCGCATCGGCTGTACGGAACCGCCGAGCGGCACGATGTCGGCATAGTGACGGGCTTCGATGGCGCCCTGCGGACAGATCTTCACGCAGGAATAGCATTCCCAGCACTGATCCGGCTCCTGGTTGTAGGCCTTCATGGCGTTACCCGTGTCGGAACCGTCCTTGTCGAGCTTCATCAGGTCATGCGGGCAGATGTACATGCAGGCGGTCTTGTCCTGACCCTTGCAGCCGTCGCATTTCTCAGTACGAACAAATGTAGGCATTACGTCCTCTCCTTGCTAGCTAACAATCCGCTGTTCTTTCGTAGCAGCGGTCCATTTGACTTCCGTGCCCTACCTTGGCCGGGGCGTATCGCGAGTCCGCTTCCGGCGGAGCACGGGGTTTCAAATACCTCATGAAACGGCGTGAGGCTATCACCTTGCCTGCAGCAGCATAATCCCGATTTTTGATTGGTGAATAAGTCGCACCAATTGTTTTTTGCAGAATGTTTGATCGAGATCAAACAGTCTGATTTTTCGGCTCTTTGCCCTTGACAACGCCAATTAGACATTGACACGCTTGAAAAAGAATAATTGATCGAAACGCCATGGGGCTTATTGTATTTTGCGAGCTCCGAAATCAACCACTAACGGGAGGATCAACAGTGATTAAGCCACATGGTTCAGATCAACTCAACCCGCTGTTCGTGTATGACGTAGCCGAACATAAGGCGCTGACACATAAGGCGGCATCGCTGCCATCGATGATGCTCTCCTCGGCCGCCGCTGCCAACGCGGTGATGCTGGGGTCGGGTTACTTCAACCCGCTGACCGGCTACATGAACCTGGCCGACGCCCTCAGCACCGCGGAACACATGAAAACGACCAGCGGCCTCTTCTGGCCCGTGCCGGTCGTCAATCTGACCAAGGACATCAGCACCATCAAGGGCCACAAGCAGATCGCGCTGCGCGACCCCAACGTCGAGGGCAACCCCGTCCTGGCCATCATGGACGTGGAAGCGATCGAGGAGGCCAGCGAAGAGCAGATGCGCATGATGACCGAGAAGGTCTATCGCACCACCGATCCGGAGCATCCTGGCGTGGCAGCCTTCAATTCCGCCGGCCGCTACCTTGTTTCCGGTCCGATCAAGGTCTTGAGCTTCAGCTATTTCCAGACCGAATTCCCGGATACCTTCCGCACTGCGGTCGAGATCCGCAACGAAATCGCCGAGCGCGGCTGGAAAAAGGTGGTCGCGTTCCAGACCCGCAACCCGATGCACCGCGCGCACGAAGAACTCTGCCACATGGCGATGGACCGCCTGGGCGCCGATGGCCTGGTCATCCACATGCTGCTCGGCAAGCTGAAGAAGGGTGACATCCCGGCGCCGGTGCGCGACGCCTGCATCCGCAAGATGGTCGAGCTGTACTTCCAGCCCAACAGCGCGATGGTCACCGGCTATGGCTTCGACATGCTGTATGCCGGCCCGCGCGAGGCGGTTCTGCATGCCGTGTTCCGCCAGAACATGGGTGCCACCCACTTCATCATCGGCCGCGACCACGCAGGCGTGGGCGACTACTACGGCCCCTTCGACGCGCAAACCATCTTCGACGATGTGCCCAAGGGCGCGCTGAAGATCGAGATGTTCATGGCGGACAACACCGCCTGGTCGAAGAAGCTCGGTCGCGTGGTCATGATGCGCGAAGCCCCCGGCCATACCAAGGAAGACTTCATCACGCTGTCCGGCACCAAGGTGCGCGAGATGCTCGGTCGCGGCGAAGCGCCACCGCCGGAGTTTTCGCGGCCCGAGGTGGCAAAGATCCTCTCGGATTATTACCAGAGCCTCGACAAGTCTTGATGTGCCAGTCGGCTGCGGCATCCCCGTCGCAGCCGGCAGCAACACCCTAGCGGCGGCGCCCCTCCCGCATTTCCTCCTGTTTGCGCTGCCGCAATTCGCGCAGGCGCGCATCGACCTCGGACTGCTCGAAAAAGTCCCCGTCGCCGGCTTGCCGCGCCAGATCCAGTTGCATGATCGCGGCGTCGAGCTGGCCCTCGGCAAGGTAGGCCTCGGCCTGGGCGCGGTGCTGGTGCAAGCGCTTGCCCAGAGCGGCATATGCCCTGGCCTGCAGGGCATGCAGGCGCGCATCGCCCGGCGTCAGCTGCAATTCCCTGCGCGTCATCTCGATCGCCTCGGCGGCGCCTGCCGTCCCGCCAGCGCCGACTTTCGTTTCGATCAGCGCATGGGTCAGCGCTCGCGCATGCGGATAGCGCTGCATTGCCGCCTGCAAAATCCGCATTGCGCCTTCCGTATCCTTCTGTTTGAGGCGCAGTTGGGCGGCCAGATTCTCGACGAGCGGCGATTCGAGCCTGAGGCGGCGCAGACTGGCAAGTTCGGCCTCCGCCGCCGCAAACCTGTTGTCCCGCAGCAAGGCGTGGGCGTAGCCGAAGCGCACATCGGTTTCGCGCGCATATTTGCCGCTCTTGAGCTGGGCGACGAAATCCGCCACGGCGTCGCCGGGCGTGCCGTCCCAGGCCTTGATCTTGGCGCGCACCAGGCCGAACTCGACGCTGTCCGGCACCTGCTTGTAGGGCCGCTGGGCGATACGGTTCTCCATGTCGGTGATGCGCTCCGTGGTCAGCGGGTGCGTGCGCAGGTAGCCCGGCGCATTGTTTTCGTAAAGGCGGCCGAACTGCAGCATGCGCTCGAAGAAACTGGCCATGCCGCGCGTGTCGAAGCCCCCCTTCTCCATCAGGTCGAGACCCAGGCGGTCGGCCTCGCGCTCGAAATCGCGCGAATAGTTCAACTGGTTCTGGATCACCCCCGCCTGTCCGGCCAGCGCCGCGCCCACGGCCACGTCGGGATTGCTGCGCGCCGCCAGCAGCGCGACCGCCAGGGACAGCAGCGAGGCCAACTGGGCCTGGCTCTGGTTGCCGAACATCCGCGCCAGATGGCTTTGCGTGACGTGCGAGATCTCGTGTGCCAGCACCCCGGCGAGTTCCGACTCCGACCGCGCCGCGAGGATCAGGCCGGTATGCACGCCGACATAGCCGCCGGGCAGCGCGAAGGCATTCAGCAGGGCATCGCGCACGACGAAAAACTCGAAGGACAGCCGCGCGCCATCGACATGGCCGGCCAGCTTCTGGCCGAGCTGATTGATGTAGTCGGCGACTTCCGGATCATGCACGTAGGCCGGATCGCGACGGATCTCCACCATGTAGCGCTCGCCCAGGCGCCGCTCGGCATGGTGGGAGAAGCCGCCGCGCTCGAGTTCGCCGAGGTCGGGCAGGCCGTCGGCATGCGCCAGCGCCAACGGCCAGAGGAACAAGCAGAACAGCCATGAAAATCGCTTCATGGCGTTATGATACCGGCTCGC
>JAJZRT010000279.1 GCA_021802595.1 Pseudomonadota bacterium | reverse complement strand
AGCAATCTCAACCGAAAAAAGAAAGGACCCAAAAGAACTTATCCACAACGTGAGCCAGCCGGTTCACGTTTCCAGGTGGGTCAATTCTTAATGAAAATCCCGGGTCAGTTCGGCGTGGAAATTAACATTCATTCTTGACCGCGCCTACCTTAGCGCCCTGCAAACGCGCTTTGCGGATCATCGCGGTGCATTCTGCGGGTTCGGTGCAGCCACGCCCGATCTACAGAATCCGCGCGTTGAATGGCTCGGAGAGGACACTTACATCCAGAAAGACGGGATCAACGCTGATCTCGGTATTTACGATGCGCCAGATGACTTTTATGCTGAGCGAGGCATCAATCTGTCCGGAATGAAGCGCTGGCTCTTCCGGTACCTTGTCCGGCACTGGATGAATCGCAACGTGGCTGGCATCCGAAACGCATAGTTCAAGCCATCGAATCTCCTACGCTGTGGCTGGAAAATCCTTTGCACGAACAATCCATGGATCTACATGGTGACGTCAGCCGTGTGTGCCTTCAAGCAGCTGCGGCCGCCGCCAAATACGGCGCCAAGCACCTATGTCTTCGAACTTGAAAAGCAGTAATGACTTATCCGAATCGCAAAGTCCATTGGTACTCCATGGCGTTCATCGTGCTTGCAATCGACCAAGCCGCCAAGAGCTTCATCGATCTGACCACCCCGCTGGGCTGGTCACTTGAAGTGACGCCGTTTTTCAATCTGGTTCATGTTCTGAACCCTGGCGCGGCCTTCAGCTTTCTGGCTGGCGCCGGAGGTTGGCAGCGCTGGTTCTTCCTGGCGATCGCGCTGGGGGCGTCCATATGGTTGGCCTGGATGCTGGCCAAACCGGTGCGCCGTCTTGAAGCGCTGTCGTACAGCCTGATCCTAGGCGGTGCGATCGGCAACGCCTTTGACCGAGTCGCGCGCGGGCAGGTCGTCGACTACCTGGACTTTTACTTGCGCGGCACGCACTGGCCAGCGTTCAACATCGCCGACGTGGCGATCACAGGAGGCGCTGTTACGCTGATAGCAGCTTCATTTCTGGGACATGGCAGCGCGACGCCGACCGACTAGGCCATAGATCATTTGGCTGCCTGCGATGTCTCCGACTGACAGGGAAGACTGCGCCTTTACCTGCGATACGGGAGCGGTGCTGAGGCTCTAGCGCGGCGACCCGGCTGCCTCTCTGCGAACTCATCCCTGGACCCATGCCATAGCCACCCATCATTCCGGCTCCCATCATCATGCCGCAACCATAGCCCTGGTAAGGTTCTTCATGATGTTTCTCCTAGCAGTGAACCACCCAACACGCAAACGCCCACGCACGCATGGGCACTCAACCGCGCTTCAAGTCGTCGCGTTTTAGCATGAACTCCTCACGACCGATTTCTCCCCGAGCATATCTTTCCTCCAATATAGACAAGGCCTGGTCAAGCTCGTGCCGAGCGCCAGGGCGCGTTTTGCCGGCAAACAAGTACTTGAGCGCGGCCAAAACGAGTAGTGTTGGCACCAGCCAAAACAGGATCATCCCGATCCACCCAAATCCCCACCCCCATCCCATGCCATCGTAGTCCATCATCATCTCCACTCCTGTTCTGGTTCTGGCGCCCGCCGCCTTACTCCCTGGCCGCGCCGTGACGCCGCAAGAAATCAATAATCTCCGCAGGCATCTTATCGTCTGGGGTGGCTTTCCCCATCACGGCCATGTTGCCGCGCTTGTGCGCGACGACCGGCGGCCATTCCTGGGCGGTGTGCTGTTTCGCGGATCGGGCAGGGCGTGGTACTGCATGCAAGTGGCGCTGAAAGCCTGGCCCGAGGGCGTGTCCAGATCGGGATGGCTCGCCGAATCGATCGGCTTCAGAGCATGCCTCTGCAAATACCCGAGCAAAATCTCCAATTGCACCGGGTTGGACGCCATGCCTTCCCTCATCTGCACGCGCAAGTACATCCGCTCCACCATCCGCGGCCATTCTGATGTAACTTGCATTCCTCAGCCTTTGAGGGTTACAGGGCTTGCATGACCCGCTCCAGTTTCTGACGGACCTCGCCGGCCAATTGATGCACCTCCGGTTTCTCCACCATATCGAGCACGGCGTTCGGATCCATGAATTCCACCTGCACCTTGCCCGCATTATCTTGGCGCACCACCACGTTGCAGGGCAGCAGCAGGCCGATGGACGGTTCCGCCGTCAGCGCCCGGTGCGCCAAGGGCGGGTTGCAGGCCCCGAGGATACGGTAAGGTGGCATGTCCTGATTGAGCTTCTTCTTCAAGGTGGCCGCCACATCGATGTCGGTGAGCACGCCGAAGCCTTCCTTTTGCAACTCCTGCGTTACTTTCTCGATGGCCACGTCGAAAGAGGATGCCACGGTCTTGCCGAAGCCGTATTTGGTATTCATGTTGTTAATCTTTCGTTAGATAAAAAAGAAGGAAATTGTTACGACCTGAGCATGCGCAGTCCACTTGCGATCACCACGAATTCGCTGATTTCGTGGGCCAGCACCGCGATCGGCAGGGTGAAGTAGCCGCCCAGTGCGCCTGCGACGAGGCCAACGATCACCACCGCGGACAGCACGAGGTTCTGCCGGATCACCTGCCAGGTGTGGCGACTGAAGGACACCAGATAGGGCAGCCGCGCGAGGTTGTCGGACATCAGTGCCACGTCGGCCGTTTCCAGGGCGACATCGGTGCCTGCCGCGCCCATGGCAACGCCGACGTGGGCGGCCGCCAGAGCGGGCGCGTCGTTCACGCCGTCGCCAATCATCATCACCTTGCCGTAACGCGCCTCCAGCTCCGCAACCTTGCGCGTCTTGTCTTCCGGGGAAAGCTCGGCGAACACCTCGTCGACACCCACCTGCTTGGCGATCGCTTGCGCAGCCAAGGGGTTGTCACCGGTCAGCATGACCACCCGTTCGATGCCGGCGCGCTTGAACTCGGCGACGACCCGGGTCGCCTCGGGCCTGAGCGGATCGGCGATGGCGATCAAGCCATGGAGGGTTTGGGCCGTGCCAACCAGCACCACGGTCTTGCCAACCCCCTGCAAGGCCTCGATGCGGGGCATCGCGGCACCCAGTGCCACCCCCAGCCCCTCGAAGAGCCGCGGGTTTCCTACATAGTAGTCGACGCCTCCGACCCGCCCCCGGGTGCCCGCGCCGGTGAGGGACTGGAAATCCTCGGGCGGATTCGCCGCGACGCCCTCGCTCCTGGCCCGCTCCAGCACGGCCTGGGCCAAGGGATGCTGGGAGCGCAGCTCAAGGGCGGCGGCGGCGGCCAGGACTTCGCGTTCGCTTTTCCCGTTAAGCGCGACCATATCCGTGACTTGGGGCCGGCCCAAGGTAAGCGTACCGGTCTTGTCGAGCGCCACCACCCGAACCTTGGCCAGGTTCTCCAGATGCACGCCGCCCTTGATCAACAGGCCGTTGCGGCCGGCGGTACCGATGGCGGCCACCAGCGTGATCGGGATGGAGATCACCAGGGCGCAGGGGGCGGCTGCAACGATGAAGACCGTCGCACGAGTGACCCAAACCTCCCAGGGCAGGCCAAACAGGGGTGGCAGCCCGCCGATGAGAATGCCTGCACCAAGGACGGCGGGGCTGTAACGCTTGCCGAAACGTTCGATGAAGCGCTGGCTGCGCCCCTTGCTCGCCTGCGCATCTTCCACCAGATGGATGATGCGGGATAGGGTGTTGTCGGCGAAGGTCTTGGTAGCGCGCACAGTGAGAGAACCTTCGCCATTGAGGGTGGCGGCGAACACCTGGCTGCCTGTCAGCTTCTCCACCGGGACGGATTCGCCAGTCACAGGGGCCTGGTTCACGCTGGAATGGCCGTCGACCACCTCTCCGTCGGTCGCGACCGATTCGCCTGGCAGGACGATGAAGATATCGCCCACCCGAATCTGCTCCACCGGGATCCGCTCTTCCCGACCGCCCCGCCGCACCAGTGCGGTTTTGGGGGCCAGGTCCATGAGGGCACGGATGGCGTGGCGGGCGCGCTCCGCCGTGTAGCCTTCCGCCGCTTCGGAAATGGAGTACAGGAATACCAGCGTCGCGGCCTCCGCCCACTGGCCCATGACTCCGGCGACGATCGCGGCCGCGGACATGAGGAGCTCGATACCGATCTCGCGCTCACTGACCAGCTCATCCAGCGCCTCTCGGCCGAAATGGTAGCCGCCGATAAGCACGGCCAGGATATAGACAACGGTCTGCAACTCGGCGCGCAGACCCAAGTAACCGCCCGCAAAACCGAGCAACAGCAACAGGCCAGAACATCCGGAAGTGACAACCTTGACACTCCGCCACGGGCGCGGCATGACCGCCGTGGCATCGGCTGCGCAGGCGCAGCCCATCACGCGCCCACCACCGCAGCAAACGACGCGGTCTGGATGCCGGCGCGACAGCGCCCGTCTTCCCGCAGATACAACCGTTCCCGGAAATTGCACAGGTCTCGGGCGAAGATCCCGTCGACGTCAGGCAGCGCCCGCAGCATGCGGTAGGCCAGTTCGAGGTAGCGCACGCCATGAACGAGTCGGTGATAGACCCAACGCCCGTCTTTCTCTGCGGACAGCAAGCCCGCCTGACGCAAAGCCTTCACGTGGCGTGACAGCTTATGTTGCGCTTCCAGCAAGCTGTCAACCAACTCGCAAAGGCATGCCTCCTCGCCGCTGTCGGCCAGGAGGCGGATGATCCGGATCCTCGTCGGATCGGCGAGGGCCTGAAAGACTTCTTGGGGTTTCACACTAATCGAATGCATAATTGCATAATAACGCAACTATATATAGACGATTTGGATCAGTACTTGGAAATGCGGCAGCAGATGAGCGACATGTTGTGGCAACAGAATTACATGTGCTCAGTGGGATGGCTGAGTCCATGTCAAAGACCTCGAATCTCTTGGCAGATTGCATCGGCTTGATACACTTTATTCAACACTGCGGCTAAGGCCCGCAAAACGCATGATCTTTTGTAGACACTTTCGCTCCTTTCTGGCGATGCTGCTGGCCTTCTGCCTGGTCAGCGCCTCGCTATGGAGTGTTGGTGCCGAGGCCATGGCAGACGCCTTGGCGGACGAAGTCAGTCATGTCAGCGCGGGTAGCGGCACGGATCGTGGCCCTGCCAACAAAGCCTGCAACCATGGCTGCCATGCCCAAACCCATTTGGCCGGACTCGACCGCGGCGTCATGCCATTTTTCGCACCTGCTTCCACGCAGATTCACTGGGCTAGCACCCCCCCGGTCATACCCAGCCGTCCGGCCGACGGCCCCTTCCGCCCTCCTCGAGACATCTTTCAAGTCTGATTCGTCGCAATTTTTCGACGGGCCGAAGCCCGGCGATTCGACTCTGCTTGAAAGGTAATTCACATGTTTCTCGGTAATTTCGCTGGGGGAGGCGCATGGCTGCGCGCCCTTGGCATCATGGCGGGGATTTCCCTGGCCATGGGGGCAACTCGCGCTGCGGCTGCCCCTCTAACCCTCGAAGACGCCTGGCGCCTCGCTGAAACAGCTAACCCAGCATTGCGCGCCGCACAGGCAAGACTGAGCGCAGCTGAAGGGCAGCTACGCGATGCCTCCAGTCTGCTGTACAACAATCCCTCACTGTCGACCGACCAGACC
The DNA here is from genome assembly GCA_021802595.1 of Pseudomonadota bacterium. The sequence continues at coordinate 46 of JAJZRT010000279.1, read as the reverse complement.
AGTCGCCGGAGCACCCCGAGTGGGCAAGCGGAAAACAGCTACCACG
>JAJZRT010000278.1 GCA_021802595.1 Pseudomonadota bacterium | reverse complement strand
TACGGCCGTCGATGTCGACCTGGCCGAAGAACTGGAGCCCGGCGAAGGGTGAGTAATTGGGCGCGGGCGGAAATTTCTGGAACACCACCTGCGGGCCGAAGGTGTCGTCCAGGGTATTGGGGCCGAAGCTGCCCGCGTTGAGGGGACCGGTGACGAATTCCCAGAATGGTTCGAAGTCCTGGAACTGCGCCTTGTTCGGGTCGTAGTAATGCGCGGCGCAGTAGTGTACGTCGGCGGTAAACCACACCACGTTTTTCACCTTCTGCCGCTTGATGTGGCGCAGGAGGTCGGCGATCTCGAATTCGCGGCCGAGCGCCGGCCCGTCGCCGTTGGACGAATTTTCCCAGCGCGGCCGGTTCTGGGCATCGACGCCGTCGCCCACGTTGAGACCGAGCGGCATGTCGGCGGCGATGACTTTCCACACCGCGTCGGACTCGCGCAGCTTGCGCTTGAGCCATGCCATCTGTTCTGCGCCCAGGTAGGCGGTGTCCGGGCCGGGGGCCGTCTGGCGGTTATAGGTGTTGGGGCCGCGGTAGCTGCGCATGTCGAGCACGAACACATCCAGCAGCCTGCCGTAGGGAATGTGGCGATAAACGCGCTCGCTCTCCTCCACGCCGGCATAGCGCATCGGCGCATATTCGAGGAAGGCGTGGCTGCCGCGCGCGAACAGCAAGGGGGCATTCTTCTCCGTGTAACGCGCATCGCCGGACAGGTCCTTGGAGTCGGACCAGTTGTTCATCACCTCGTGGTCGTCCCACTGCCAGATCTGCGGCACTTCGGCGTTGAAGCGACGCACATTGTCGTCCAGCAGGTTGTACTTGTAGCGGCCGCGGAATTCGTCCAGCGTCTCGGCGACCTTGGAGACTTCCGGCGTCACGATGTTGTGCCAGACCAATCCATTCTCCGCGTTCTGATATTCCTTGATCGGACCGTCGGCGTAGATGTTGTCCCCGCAGTGAATGAAGAAATCCGGCCCGGTCTGACGCATGGATTCGTAGATCTTCATGCCCCCGAATTCCGGGTTGATACCCCATCCCTGACCGGCGGTATCGCCGGACCACAGGAAACGGATGTCGCGCGCTTCTTCCGGCGCGGTGCGGAAATGTCCGACCACTGCCTCGCTCATCACGCGCTCATTGGACAGATCCTGGAACTGTACGCGCACGAACACTTCCCGGCCGGACGGCAGGCCCGTGAGGTCCAGGCGCGCCGTGTAGTCGCTCGTTTCCAGGGCATAGGGGCCGCGCACACGGGTTGGGCTGGTGAAGGCGGGATCCAGGGCGTATTCCACCCACATCCGCGCCGGGCGATCGGAACGGCTCCAGATGAGCGCGCGCTCGGCGTGCACGTCGCCGATCTGAATGCCTTGCGCGAGTTGCGGCTGGGCACCCTCCAGCGTAATGACCGCCGGGGCCGCCTGCGCCGGGCGCGTCGCGACTCCGGGCAGGGCGGCCGCACCAATGAGCAGGCTGGAGGACTTGATGAACTGGCGACGCGAGGTTTTGTGGTCATGCGGCATGGCGAATACCCTCCTGGAAATGGATTGATGGATTAAGGTGCGACGCGAGTCATGGCGCGGAACGCCGTCCAGGCCGCCAGGCCGGACGGGTTCGCGACGAATCCGGTCGAACGGCTCTCAAGCTGATTGACAGCCCAAACCGGTCGGCTTTCACTGAGTGAAAACCGGGATTCCATGCACTCGCATGGCTGAAAAGGATTGTCCGGCGAAGATGTGATGCCGGAATGAAGCTTTCTTGACGCTTGCCTGCTCGAAACCATGGTCCGAATGACCGGCTTCGACATCCGTTGCCGTCCTCATGGTGTCATGTAGCGCGTGGAAAATGTACAGGCAGCCGGGGAATCGCCCGCCCTCCGCATACCGGGCGTTTTACCGGGCAACGAGATGCCCCATCAACACCATCGGGAGGAACCACACATGTACCTCAAGCAACTCACGCTCGCGGTCACCCTGGCACTCGCCGCGCACAGCGCCGTCGCCGTGCAGCCGCAGGCCACGACCACCATCAAAATCATCGCCATCAACGATTTCCACGGCAATCTGAACTCGCCCGGAAAGTTCAACGGCAAGGCGTCAGGCGGCGTGGACGAGCTGGCCGGCTACGTGGCCAACCTGAAGAGCGCAAACCGCAACAGCGTGGTGGTGTCGGCGGGCGACCTGATCGGAGCCAGCCCGCTGGTCTCCGCCCTGTTCCACGATGAAGGCACCATCGAGACCATGAACCGTCTCGGCCTCGAATTCAACGCCGTCGGCAATCATGAGTTCGACGAAGGAAAAGACGAGCTCCTGCGCATGCAAAACGGCGGCTGCCATCCCACTGATCCCAACTCCTGCCAGGGGACGGCGGTGGGAACGCCGGTGCCGTTCGAAGGCGCGAAATTCCGGTTCCTGGCCGCCAATGTGGTGGATGTCGCCAGTGGCAAGACCCTGTTCCCGGCTTATTGGATCAAGGAATTCGAAAAGGAGTACAGCAATACGCATGGTGAGCACCCCCATGGCGAGCGCCAGGGCGGCGACGACATCCGCGTGGCTTTCATCGGCATGACGCTGAAGGAGACGCCAGGCATCGTCACGCCCACCGGCGTGGCCGGCCTGCAATTCAAGGATGAAGCGGCCACCGTGAACGCGCTGGTGCCCAAGCTGCGCAGACGCGGCGTCGCGGCCATCGTGGTGCTGCTCCACCAAGGGGGCGCCCAGGCTACGCCGCCCAGCCCGCCGGACATCAACGGCTGCATGGGCGGCCTCGACGGCAGTCCGGTCAAGGACATCGTGGCCCAATTGGACGACGCGGTGGACCTGGTGATCTCCGGCCATACCCACCAGGCCTATAACTGCATGCTACCCAACAGGGCCGGCCGCAGCATTCCGGTGACCAGCGCGAATTCCTTCGGCCGCGTACTGACCGACATCGACATGACCATCGACAACCGGAGCGGCGATGTGGCAAGCGTGAGCGCCAACAACCTGGTGGTGGACCGCACCAATGCGGCAATCACCCCCAACGCCGCCATCAAGGGCATCGTCGACCAATACAATACGCTGGCGGCACCCATCGCCGGCCAGGTGATCGGCTCGATCACGGCCGACGCGAGCAATGCTGCCAATGCGGCGGGCGAGATGGATGCCGGGGATCTGATCGCCGATGCCCAGCTCGCGGCTACCCAGCCGGCGCAGTTCGGCGGGGCGCAGATCGCGTTCATGAACGCCGGCGGCGTGCGCAGCCCGGGCTTCGTCTTCAACCAGATCAGCGCCGGCGAAGCGGCCGGCGACGTGACTTACGGCGAGGCTTTCACGGTTCAGCCCTTTGGAAACAATCTGGTGACCCTCACCCTGACCGGCCAGCAGATCAAGAACGTGCTGGAGCAGCAATTTCCCGGATGCGAGGGCCAGACCGTCAAGCGCATCATGCAGGTATCCAATGGCTTCAGCTATGCCTGGTCCGATTCCGCGCCGCCCTGCAGCAAGGTTTCCGGCATGCAGCTGAACGGCGCACCGATCGATCCCGCGGGCAGTTACCGCGTGACGGTGAACAACTTCATGGCCACCGGCGGCGACGGGTTCACGGTGTTCGCCAGCGGCACCGATCCGCTCGGGGGCGCACAGGACATCGACGCGCTGGCCGCCTACATGGCCGGTTTCAAGTCGCCCAGCGCTCCCTACAATCCGGCGGACGCCGGGCTGCACAAGCCGCGCATCGTCAAGCTGCCGTGACGGAAAGCATCACGTTGCTGCAAGACCCGGGGACGTCAGTTGCGGCAGCCCCGGGGTACGGCCCGCGCGCCAGGCGAACCGCTGAGACGGAAGCGGAACCCGGCTCCAGCCGCCTCATGCGGCGAGTGCTGCCTCGACCGGCTCCAATGCATATCCGAGATCGGCAGCCACGGCGGGATGAGTGACCTGTCCGCGAAATACATTGAGCCCGTCCTGCAGCCCGGGATTGTCCAGTAGTGCCCGCGCTTGGCCCTTGTCGGCAAGCTCCAGCGCCAGCGGCAGCGTCACTGCCGTCAGCGCCAGGGTGGCGGTGCGCGCGGCAGCGCCCGGCATGTTGGTGACGCAGTAGTGCACCACGCCCGCCTCGACATAGGTGGGGTGGGAATGCGTGGTCGGACGCGAGGTGTCGGCGCAGCCGCCCTGGTCGATGGCGATGTCCACCAGCACCGAGCCTGGCTTCATCGCCGCGACCATGTTCCGGGTGAGCAGGCGCGGCGCCCGCTTGCCGGGAACCAGCACGGCGCCGATGACCAGGTCTGCCTCGCGCGTGAGGTCGGCGATGGCGGCCGGGTCGGCGTAGCGCGTCTTCACGCGCATGCCGAAGATGTCGTCGAGGTGGCGCAGGCGCGCCGGGTCGATGTCGAGCACGCTGACCTCGGCGCCGAGGCCCGCCGCCATCTTGGCGGCGTTGAGGCCGGCGACGCCGCCGCCGAGGATGGCCACCTTGCCCGGCGCCACCCCGGGCACGCCGCCGAGCAGCACGCCGCTGCCGCCGTGGGCGATCTGCAGGGCGGTGGCGCCCGCCTGCACCGCGAGGCGGCCGGCCACTTCCGACATGGGGATCAGCAGCGGCAGCCGGCCCTGGGCATCGGTGACGGTCTCGTAGGCGATGCCGATGATTTTCCTGTCCAGCAGGGCGCGCGTCAGCTCCGGTTCGGGCGCCAGGTGCAGGTAGCAGAACAGGATCTGGCCCTCATGCAGTAGTGCCACTTCCGGCGGCTGCGGCTCCTTGACCTTGACGATCATCTCGCAGCCGTAGATTTCGCGCTGGCCGGCGATCATGGCGCCGGCGGCTTCGTACATCGCGTCGGAAAAGCCGACGCGCGCGCCGGCGGCGGTCTCCACCAGCACCGTGTGGCCGCGGGTCGTGAGCGCGCTCACCCCGGCGGGGGTGAGGCCGACGCGGTATTCGTGGTCCTTGATCTCTTTCGGGATGCCGATGCGCATGATGGGCTCCTGGCTGAAATGCGATTCACCGCAGAGGAATAAAGAAGGCTTACCCGTTCGCCCTGAGCCTGTCGAAGCCTGTCCTGAGCAAAGTCGAAGGGGGCATGTCCGGGTGGGCACAGGGCTTCGACAAGCTCAGCCCGAACGGTGGTTGAGAGTCCTCCCTTGCCTTGCTCAATGCCCTTCCTTGACCATGTTGATCGAGTAGCGGGGGATCTCGATCACCAGGTCGCAGCCGTCGATGACGGCCTGGCAGGCCAGGCGCGAGTGCGGCTCCAGGCCCCATGCGCGGTCGAGCAGGTCGTCCTCCAGCTCGGTGCCGGGAGGAAGCGACGCGTAGCCTTCGCGCACGATGACGTGGCAGGTGGTGCAGGCGCAGGAGCGCTCGCAGGCGTGGTCGAGATCGATGCCGCCTGCGAGCAGGACGTCGCACAGGGTGGCGCCGCCTTGCGCCTCCAGCACGGCACCGTCGGGGCACAGGCTTTCGTGCGGCAATACGATGAGTTGCGGCATGGCTAGGCGCCGATCGCGTCGAGCCGCTGGCCGGCCAGCGCGCGCTGGATGCTGGCGTCCATGCGGCGGGCGGCGAATTGCGCGGTGGCGCGGTTGAGCGAATCGGCGGCGCGCTTGATGGCGGTGTGGTCCTGGCCGTTCAGCAGCACGCGCAGGATTTCCATGGCGCGCTCGATCGCGATGCGCTCGGTGTCGGACAGCAGCCGATGGCCGT
>JAJZRT010000277.1 GCA_021802595.1 Pseudomonadota bacterium | reverse complement strand
CACCTGTTCCTTGTTGGTGACGCGCAGCGACACGTCGATGCCGGGGTAGAGCTTGGAAAATTCGCCCAGCAGGCGCGGCGCGAAGTACGACGCAGTGGTGATCGCCATCAGGCTCAGCTGCCCCTGCTTGAGGCCCTGCCGTTCGGCGACCGACATGGTGAAGCGGTCGAGGATGCTGAAGATCTCGCGCGTGGCCTGGGCGAGGTGCTGGCCGTCGGGGCTCAGGCGGATCTTTTTGCCGACCTGCTCGATCAGCGGCACGCCGATCGCTTCGGTGAGCTTTTTCATCTGCATCGACACGGTCGGCTGCGTGAGGTAGAGCTCCTCGGAGGCGCGGGTGAAGCTGCCGAGCCGGGCGATGGCCTCGAAAATTTCCAGCTGGCGAAATGTGGTATGGCTGCGCATGGGGTTAAACTGGCTTTTCCTGACTATACATAGATAATAGTCTATACATCTGATAGAAAAAATCGACTGTTATTTATGGTTTGCCTCCTGCAAGATGCGACCCATCGTGCATGACCGCTTCTGGCATGTCGCGTAACCCGAACCTTTTGCTAGGAGGAATCATGGCTGTTAAAACCTACAACGCCGGTGTTAAAGAATACCGGCAGACTTACTGGACCCCGGATTACACTCCGCTGGACACCGATATTCTGGCCTGCTTCAAGATCACGCCCCAGCCGGGTATTGATCGTGAAGAAGTCGCCGCTGCCGTGGCCGCCGAATCGTCGACCGGTACATGGACCACCGTGTGGACCGACCTGCTGACCGACCTGGACTACTACAAGGGCCGCGCCTACCGCATCGAAGACGTGCCCGGCGACGACACCTGCTTTTACGCCTTTGTGGCTTATCCGATCGACCTGTTCGAAGAGGGCTCGGTTGTCAACGTGCTGACCTCGCTGGTCGGCAACGTGTTCGGCTTCAAGGCCCTGCGTGCCCTGCGTCTGGAAGACGTCCGCTTCCCGATCGCCTACGTCAAGACCTGTGGCGGCCCGCCCGCCGGCATCCAGGTCGAACGTGACCGCATGAACAAGTACGGTCGTCCGCTGCTGGGCTGCACCATCAAGCCGAAACTGGGTCTGTCCGCCAAGAACTACGGCCGCGCTGTGTACGAGTGTCTGCGCGGCGGCCTGGACTTCACCAAGGACGACGAGAACGTCAACAGCCAGCCCTTCATGCGTTGGCGCGACCGTTTCGCCTTCGTGCACGAAGCCACCCTGAAAGCAGAACGCGAGACCGGCGAGCGCAAGGGCCACTACCTGAACGTGACCGCTCCGACTCCGGAAGAGATGTACAAGCGTGCCGAATTCGCCAAGGAAATCGGCGCACCGATCATCATGCACGACTACCTGACCGGCGGTCTGACTGCCAACACGGGTCTGGCCAACTGGTGCCGCAACAACGGCATGCTGCTGCACATCCACCGCGCCATGCACGCCGTGCTCGACCGCAACCCGCACCACGGTATCCATTTCCGCGTGCTGACCAAGGTGCTGCGTCTGTCGGGTGGCGACCACCTGCACTCCGGCACCGTCGTGGGCAAGCTGGAAGGCGATCGCGAAGCGACGCTGGGCTGGATCGACACCATGCGTGACGGTTTCATTGCCGAAGACCGTTCACGCGGCCTGTTCTTCGACCAGGACTGGGGTTCGATGCCCGGCGTGATCCCGGTTGCGTCCGGCGGCATCCATGTGTGGCACATGCCCGCACTGGTCTCCATCTTCGGTGACGACTCCGTGCTGCAGTTCGGTGGCGGTACGCTCGGCCACCCCTGGGGCAACGCCGCCGGCGCCGCCGCCAACCGCGTCGCGCTGGAAGCCTGTGTGGAAGCCCGCAACCAGGGCCGTGCCATCGAAAAGGAAGGCAAGGACATCCTGACCGCTGCCGCAGCGCACAGCCCCGAACTGAAGATCGCCATGGAAACGTGGAAAGAGATCAAGTTCGAGTTCGACACCGTCGACAAGCTGGACGTCGCCCACAAGTAAAACGTTTATCCACGAAGTTCATGCCGCATGAACTTCGTGGAAGCCAAAACCGAAAGGAAATGACATGTCTGAAGTGATGGATTACAAAAGCCGCCTGAGCGATCCCGCCAGCCGCAAATTCGAGACCTTCTCCTACCTGCCCGCCATGACCGCGGACGGCATCAAGAAGCAGGTCGAGTACCTGGTGAAAAAAGGCTGGAACCCGGCCATCGAGCACACCGAGCCTGAGCACATGATGGACTCCTACTGGTACATGTGGAAGCTGCCGATGTTCGGTGAAACCGACGTCTCTCGCGTGCTGGCTGAAGCTGAAGCCTGCCACAAGGCCAACCCCAACAACCACGTCCGTCTGATTGGCTACGACAACTTCTCGCAAAGCCAGGGCGCGTCGATGGTGATCTTCCGCGGCAAGACCGTTTAAGCGGCGGCAAGGCTGTCACACCCGGCCCCCGCTGCCCGACCCGAAGCCCTAACTGGGCGCAGGGTCGGTGCCCGGGGGCTTTTATCTGTCGCAAATCCCCAGGCTGCACACTGAGCAGCCTGCGTATTTGCGATCCCCCCACATGGAGCCGTCATGAGCAATATCGTCGACCAGTACCGCATTACCCAGGAACCCTATTACCGTCCCGTCGCCGACGAGGTCGAGCTGTACGAAGCCGCCTATTCGGTGCGCATGCCGATGATGCTCAAGGGTCCCACCGGTTGCGGCAAGACGCGCTTCGTCGAATACATGGCCTACAAGCTTGGCAAGCCGCTCATCACGGTAGCGTGCAACGAGGACATGACGGCGTCCGACCTGGTCGGCCGCTTCCTGCTGTCGGCCTCCGGCACCGAGTGGCAGGATGGTCCGCTGGCCATCGCTGCCCGCCACGGCGCGATCTGCTATCTGGATGAAGTGGTGGAGGCGCGCCAGGACACCACCGTGGTGATCCACCCGCTGACCGACAACCGCCGCGTGCTGCCGCTGGAAAAGAAGGGCGAGCTGGTGCATGCCCACCCCGACTTCCAGATTGTGATTTCCTACAACCCCGGCTACCAGAGCCTGATGAAGGACCTCAAGCAGTCGACCAAGCAGCGTTTCGGCGGCCTCGACTTCACCTATCCCGAGCACGCCATCGAGACCGAGATCGTCGCGCACGAGTCCGGTGTCAACGCCGACATCGCCGGCAAGCTGGTGTCGATCGCCGAGCGCAGCCGCAACCTCAAGGGCCACGGCCTCGATGAAGGCCTGTCGACCCGCATGCTGATCTACGCCGGGTCGCTGATCGCCAAGGGCGTCAACCCGCTGGCCGCCTGCCGCGTCGCCCTGGTGCGCCCGATCACCGACGATCCGGACATGCGCGACGCGCTGGATGCGGCGGTGTCGACGTTTTTTTGATGGGGAAGCGGTAAGCGGTGAGCAGCAAGCGGAAAAAATCGCTGAACCCGCCCTTCACCGCTCACTGCTAACCGCTTACTGCTCACAAAACCATGTCGATCAAACTCGAAGACTACGCTGAACTGCTGGAAGACCTGTCCGAGCACACCCGCAGCGCGTTGAACGCGACCTGGCACGACGCAACCAAGGTGTTCAGTCCGCGTGGCCTGGATAATTACCTCAAGGGCGTGTCGGCCTTGCGCGGACTGGGCCGTGGCGATTCGCTGGTGGAAACCTGGATCGAGCGTGCGCCGCAGGTGGCCAAGGAAGTGGGCGAGGACGTGGTGTCCGATCTGGCGACCGTCTCGCTGACGTTGGCCTCGAAGACCTCGGGCGCGGTGATCGAGCTGCTGCTCGCCAGCGCGCCGACCGCGGCCAACCGGCTGGGCGACGCCGAGCTGTTTCTCAAGTACCTGCAGTTCATCAACACCCTGATCGCGCAGGCGCCGCGCGGCGTGCGGCCGATGCTCGACAAGCTGGAAGTGCTGTTCCAGCATCTGACGCTCGGCGGCCTGCGCCGCTGGGCGCTGTGGGGCGCGCACGCGCATCGCACCAACTACGAGGAGCAGATCCGCTACTTCGGCCTGGAGTCGAAAGAGTCGCTGGCGATGCTGCAGAAGGAGCGCAAGGGCACCCTGCTGGTGGACGTGCAGCGCCGCATCAACATGTACCTGCGCGCGCTGTGGGCACGCGACTTCTTTATGCGGCCGACCTCGGGCGACTTCGAGGCCCGCGAAGGATACCGTCCCTACATCGAGGACTACCTGCTGCACCTGCCCGATGCCTATGACGACTGGACCGTCGACGGGCAGGAGCCGGTGTCGGGCCTTGAGCTCTATCGCGCCGCCGCCGCGCACTGCGCCGCGCATGTGGTGGAAACGAAGCAGCCGATTTCCGCCGAAGCGCTCAACCCGATGCAGATGGCGGTGATTTCGGTGATCGAGGATGCCCGCGTCGAAGCCCTGTCGATCCGTCGCTTCCCGGGTCTGAAGCAGCTCTGGAGCAAGCTGCATAGCGCCACGCCCGCGATGGGAAACAGCGTGGGCGACTATCTCAACCGGCTGGCGCGCGCACTGCTGGACGACAGCTACCAGGATGACGATGCCTGGATCAACGAGGGCCGCATGCTGTTTGCCGCCGCTGCCCATGAAAATCAGGGGGACAGGCTCGACACCAACCACACGTCGTGGGAAATCGGCGTGCAGCTGGCGCACAGCCTGAGCGAGAAGAGAATCCCCTTCAACCCGCGCACCGACATCCTCAGCGCGCCCTATCGCGACGACAACCGCTACTTCTGGGAATTCGAGGAATTCGATTTCGACAAGGCGGCCGGCGCCGGCTACGAATCCGTCAAGCAGGTCCGCAAGAACGTCAGCGTGATGGAGATGATCAACGAGATCGACGTCGAGACTGCCGGCGACGATGCTGAGGAAATCTGGGTGCTGAGCACCGAGCTCTTCCCCTACGAGAACATCGGCGACGAGAGCCACGGCAAATCCTTCAACGAGATGGAGGGCAAGGAGCCGGTCTCCGATCCCTTCCACTATTCGGAATGGGACTACCAGATACAGCTCGAGCGCCCAGCCTGGGCGACGGTGCTGGAAAAGCGCGCCAAGGCCGGCGACCTCGAAGTGATCGACGAGATCACGTCCAAGTACAAACGCGAGATCCACCGCATGAAATTCCTGCTCGACGCGATGCAGCCGCAGGGTGTGCAGCGCATCCGCAAGCTGGAGGACGGCGACGAGATCGACATCAACGCGGCGATCGCCAGCTTCATCGACATCCGGCTGGGCAACCAGCCCGACCCGCGCATCATGATGCGTTCGGTGAGGAAGACGCGCGACTTCTCGATCCTGGTTCTGCTCGACCTGTCCGAGTCGACCAACGAGAAGGTGCAGGGCCAGGAATACTCGGTACGCGAACTCACCCAGCAGGCTTGCGTGCTGCTGGCCGACGCCATCAACAAGGTGGGCGATCCCTTCGCCATCCACGGTTTCTGCTCGGACGGCCGCCACGATGTCGAGTACTACCGCTTCAAGGATTTCGACCAGCACTGGGACGATGTGCCGAAGGCGAAGCTCGCCGGCATGACAGGCCAGCTATCGACCCGCATGGGCGCGGCGATCCGCCACGCGGGGCACCATCTGAAGCTCCAGCGTTCGGCGAAGAAGCTGCTGATCGTCATCACCGACGGCGAGCCGGCCGACATCGACGTGCGCGACCCGCAGTACCTGCGCTACGACACCAAGAAGGCGGTGGAGGAAGTTGCCCGCAACGGCGTGACGACCTACTGCATGAGTCTCGATC
>JAJZRT010000276.1 GCA_021802595.1 Pseudomonadota bacterium | reverse complement strand
CGGAATTGGTGCTCGTCCTGCTGATCGGCGGCACGCTGTTTCTCGATTCCTGGAGCTGGCGGGCAGTGGGACTTGCGCTGTTCCTGTTCATGGTGGCGCGCCCGGTCAGTGTCCTCGTTGGCTTGTTGGGCACGCGCACGTTGTGGCCGACACGCAGCATGGTCGGTTGGTTCGGGGTGCGCGGCATCGGCTCGCTGTACTACCTGATGTTCGCCATCCAGCATGGCCTCCCCGAGGAGCTGGCGCTGGATCTGATCCAGTTGACGCTGATAGCGGTCTCGCTATCCATTCTCGTCCATGGCACCAGCGTCAAGCCGCTGATGAGCCTGTTTTCAGCTTACCGGAAGCGTCCGCCCCCGCCATGAGTGTGCGCCAGTTCGCCAGGCCGAACAAAACGAGCTGAGCAGCGACCCGCCTTGCACTTTCACCACAAGATTCTATAAAAGTGTGGGTGGTCTCACCACCATCCTCCTGCAGCCCGGCGGGTGGTGACGCCAGGGGGTTGACCGCCCGTCAGATCAAAAAGCCAAAGGAGTTTGAGATGAATCAGGATATCGATAAAGGCAACAAGAAGCAGAACGAAGAAATTCCGCCGCGCAGGGTGGTGTTGCGCGGCGCACTGGCAGTGGGCTGTGGTCTGCTGTTGCCGGCCGCACTTTTTGGCTGTGGCAAGAAAGACGAAAACGCAACCGGTGCTGCCCCGGCCGATTCTACCGCCAGTGGCACGGACGCCACTCCAGACGCAGCTGCCCCGGGCGTGCCGGGGAAATCGTCACAGGCCAGTGTGCAGTACCAGGATCAGCCGAAGGGTGACCAGAAATGCGACGGATGTCTGCATTTCATCGCCGAATCGAATACCTGCAAGGTGGTCGAAGGCCAGATCAGTCCCAATGGCTGGTGCATTCTGTGGATCCAGAAGGCTTGAGCTGATTCCGCATCAGGCTCGCGCCCGGGCAGTACGGGCCATCACCGAACGCGCACTACGTACGCCACCGTACAGACTGCGCCTGGGTAGGCGGCTAATCTTGCGATTCAATGGGGCGTTTTTAAACATGCGGCCCAGGCGATCACCGCCCTTCCCTTCCGATCTGCGGAAGGCGCACCCACGGTGCGAGGCGGTTGCGACGAAGGATGTTCGATTGGCGATTCCGCTAAGCGAATCCCCAACCCAAGGAGATTGAGATGGACTGGAATATCGTAGAAGGCAACTGGAAGCAGTTCAAAGGCAAGGTAAAAACACAGTGGGGCAAGCTTACCGACGACCACCTCGACGTGATTGCCGGCAAGCGCGATCAGCTGATGGGCAAGATCCAGGAGTCATATGGCGTCACGAAGGACGAAGCCGAGAAGCAAATCAAGGACTTTGAAGAGAAGAACAAGGACGACCACGCCTGATGTCCCGTCTGGCCACGGTCTATTCTTCTCCAGGATGCGCATGCCCTCGCTGCAACGGCCCTGCGATCCGCGTGCCACGCCGGGTCGTTGATTTGCTCATAAGCATGTTCATCACGGTCAGCCGCTTCCGCTGCCGCTCGATGGACTGCGGCTGGGAAGGCAATCTGCGCGTGAAGCGGCATCTCTGGTTGATGCAGGGGCCGGGGTGAGCGGCATGACAGCCTACGCATGGCAGCTTCAGCTGAACGCCGTGGTGATCATCTCAACAGGCAGCAGGCAAAGACCGATGAATACGCATTGCGGAAAAATCAGTTGGCCTGGTTGACGCGGCTGTGGCTCGCCGGAATCGCGTTTTCCAGCGCGGGGCTGACCTTTGCCTCGGTGCCGGACACGCAATCCGCCGCATCGCTCCACGCCAAATACGCGTCCCTGGCTGAGCAACTCCATCACAACCCGTTTCGGCGACCGCTCTCCCTCGACTCCGCCGAATCGTCCAGCGATTTGAAGGGCGACATCTACGCCTTGGTCAACTATCCATTTCCCACCGTCAGTGCGGCGCTGAATGGCCCGGAGCAATGGTGTGACGTGCTGATCCTGCATATCAACACCAAATACTGCCGCGCCACGACCGATGCGTCGACCACCGCCCTGGCAGTCAGTATCGGCAAGAAAACGCCTCAGCCGCTCAAGGAGGCCTACCCCATCGAGTTTTCCTATCGCGTCGCCGCGGCGACCGCGAAATACCTGGATATCCAGCTCGATGCGCAGGAGGGGCCGCTGAGCACCCGCAATTATCGTATCCAGCTGCAGGCTGTCCCGGTTGGAAACGGCCAGACTTTTCTGCACCTCACCTATTCGTATGATTACGGGATGGTGGGGCGACTCGCCATGAAGTCGTACCTGGCGACCATAGGCAGCGGCAAGGTAGGGTTCACCCGGACCGGCAAGCAATCCAGCGGCCAGCCAGAACACATCGGTGGCATGCGTGGCGTGGTGGAGCGCAACACCATGCGCTACTACCTCGCCATCGACGCCTATCTTGGCGCCTTGGCCACCGCGCCGCCGCTGCAGCTCCAGAAACGCCTGCAAAGCTGGTTCAGCGCCACCGAACAATACCCCCGCCAATTGCGCGAAGTCGACCGAGCCGCCTACATGGACATGAAACGGAGTGAATATCTGCGTCAGCAGACATCGCAGTAAGCGTCCGCAAAACGCCGGGGCTGAGCGGAAACGACGACCGAGCCGCCCGGGGAGACGCGGGCTCGATGTTGAATGGGTTTGATCTACGGAGGCGCGACTTCAACCGATGCCGAAGCGCTTGTTTGTACTGTGACAGGTACATTTTTAATAATCGAAAGGGGACGTAATGAATTTTCTCGGCGCAATCATCCTGGTGGCATTGTTTCTGCTGGGCGTTTTCACCCTGGTCAACTGGCCGGTGCTCATCGAGCCCACCACGCTGTCATTCGTGGCATTCGATATCGTGGGCCCGTTGGGCGTGATCCTGCTTGGCGTCACGCTGGTCCTGGTGGCGCTATTCGTCCTCTATGCCCTGGCGCTGCGCACCAACATGTTGATGGAGTCGCGCCGTCACAATCAGGAACTGCAAGCGCAGCGGAAACTGGCGGAAAGTGCCGAAACCTCGCGCATCAATGAACTGCGCACGCAGATCGAGCAGGAGTTTGCGCAATTGCGCGGGGTGATTCTGGCTGTCGACACGCGCATGGACACGGTGACGCAGTCGACCAAGCAATCCATCGACGAGGCCGCCAACAGCCTGGCCGCCCTGGTCGGCGAGATGGACGACAAGATCGACCGCGCGCTCGCGCGATAAGGTTCGAACCCTTGCAACCGACCACGGTTTCAAGGGGGTCGGGGGGTCGGTCCCGTGCCAGGCACACCCCTGCAAGGGCGCCGGCATTCAGTCCCGGGTGAGGGGGAAGCGGGCCGCGCCAACCATCACGGCGTGCTGGTTGGCGTGGCCTAAGCTCACAGCCAGTACTCCCAGACCCGGGCGAACCATTCCTTCACGCGCAGATCGAGCGCGCGGCGCCGCCACTGCTCGAGCGTGATGGTCTCGGACGCCGCCAGGTCCCTGTCGAACATCGTCTGTACCTGTTGGCCAAAATCCGCCCCCAGCACCACCGCATTCAACTCGTAGTTGTGCAGGAAACTGCGCCAGTCGAGGTTGGTCGAGCCGACCGTGGCCCAGACGCCGTCGATCAGCGCGGTCTTGGAATGCAGGATCACGCCCTGCCGCTCATGGATTTTCACCCCCGCGCGCAGCAGCCGGTCGTAGTAGTTGCGCCCGGCGTGGAACACCAGCCAGGAGTCGGTCTGGCTGGGCAGGATCAGGGTCACGTCGACGCCGCGCCCGGCGGCCGCTTCGAGTGCGTCGAGCAGTTGCGGATCGGGGGCGAAATAGGCGTTGGTGAGATTCACGCTGACTTCGGCGCTGGTGATGGCAGACAGCAGCGTGGCATAGATCAGGCTGAAAGGCTCGTCGGGTGAACTGCCGATCGCGCGCACCACGTGCGGGCCTATGTGTTGGAGGGGCGGGAAGTAGTTCTTCTCGGGCAGCGGCTCGCCCTTCTGTTTTTCCCAGGTCGCGAGGAACAGTTTCTGCAACTCGGCCACCACCGGCCCCTGCAGTTGCAGGTCGGTGTCGCGCCACGCCACGCCGCCGTCGGGCGGGTGTCGTGAGTGACGGCTGAACGAGCCGCCGGAGTAGACGCTGCTGATGTTGATGCCGCCAAGAAACGCCGTGTGCCCGTCGACAATCAGCAGCTTGCGATGGTCGCGCTGATTCAGTGTCCATTCCTTGCGCGACATCAAGGGATTGATGGGATTGAATTCAAGCACCTGCACGCCGCTGTCGGTCAGTTGCTGGAAGAAGGCCGCGGGCGTGCCGAGCGTGCCCACGCTGTCACGGATGAGGTTGACCTGAACACCCTGCGCCTGCTTGGCGATGAGGGCCTGCGCAAAGCGCTGGCCGACCTCGTCGTCGTCGAGGATGTAGGTTTCCATGTTGATGTGGTCTTGCGCCGCCAGGATGGCGGCGTACATCGCCTGGTAGGTGGCCGGACCGTCCTGCAGCAAGCGCACCTGATTGCCGGTGGTCAGCGGGCTGCCGACAATGGCCTCTTCGAGCGCCAGATGGCGCTCGAAGAGGCCATTGCTCTGGCCGCTGCCGTCAAGCCGGTCGAGGATCGCCTTGCTGTGCGCAACGGATAACGGCCCGCCCGCGCTTTCAAGTTGCACGGGCGGGCCGGGGCGTCGCGCCAGGTCGGGAACGATGGTCGGCAGGCTGCTGCAGCCGGCCAGCACGAACAGGAAAGCCGCTGGCCAATGCCGCAGATACGGCAGCCAACGCGACGAATTCAGCGTCGTTGAAACCATCAATCCTCCATCAAGCAGGCACGGCTGCGGGGCTACCTCAGCCGCACCTTAGCACGCACCCAGCCGTTACAGCCGTCCCATCAACAGCAGGATGATGACGATGACCAGCACCAAACCCAAACCGCCGCTGGGACCGTAGCCCCAATTCTTGCTATGCGACCAGCGCGGAACGGCGCCGAGCAGCATCAGGATCAGGATGACCAACAGTATCGTTCCCAACATCAGGCGCTCCTCGAATGGATGAGTGGATTCAGTTCGCTTCCGGCACCACGATTACCGTGGTTTTATCGCCGGTCTCACCGGTTTCGCCGGTTGCGCCCTGGACGCCCTCGTTACCCTGATAGCCGGTTGCGCCCTGGCTGCCGGTCTCGCCCTGATAGCCGGTGGCGCCTTGGCTGCCGGTCTCGCCCTGCGGACCCGCGGGGCCGGGCACCGCGACCGGCGTGGCAGGCACATTGACGACGGTCGGCTTGTCACAGGCGGCCAGGCTGAGCGTTGCGAGCAAGGCGGAAATCAGTAGCGTATGGTTCATGGTCAATCCTTTTAAAGTGGTCAATCGTGGCACGAAGGGCATCAGGCCGTCCGCGAGAAACCGGCTCGACTTGGATGTCGCACCCGGTAGATCGATAGCGTAAGCGAATGCCGCGCGCCATTCAGTGCGCTGGCGAACATAGCGGCGATTTATCGCGTGAAGGGCTAACAAGCCCGCTATGTACGTTCGCGAACAGACCCGGACCCCGACGGCGCGCCATATTGCGGGTTCGGATGTGCCGAGCCGGATCGATCACCCGGTTCGACACGGGTTCCGGCTTCCCCCTTACAGGAGTCAGCAATGAATGCACGATTCAGAGTCGCACTGGTGATGGCCGGCGTGGCGATTGCCTCGCAAGCGGCCGCACAGGCCACCTTTTACGAACGCCAAGGAGATCGGA
>JAJZRT010000275.1 GCA_021802595.1 Pseudomonadota bacterium | reverse complement strand
AAACAGGGCAATGGCGAGGATGGCGCGCTGCTGTTCGGGGTTCATGGTCAGCCTTTCGTGGCGTGGAGCAGGTCGGTGAATTTCAGCCCGGTCATGTCGCGAATGACGCGCGCCAGGTAATACAGCACGAACATCATCATCAGCGTGGATGGCAGGGCGATGGCGGGATAACTCACCAGCGTGAGCCGGCCCAGTTCCTCGTTGAACGCAGCGCTGCCCGCCGGGCTGGTGACGATCCAGATCGCCAGGAAGTAATTCATCGCCGCGGAAAAGAAAAATGTGCCACCGAGCATCCAGGTCGCGCGCCGCAGGCGTGACTCGAAGGCTTGTACCGCCCCCCTCGCCTCGAGCCGCGCGCGTACCTTCTCGACGTCAAGGATGGCTGGGCTGTACAGCAGGGTCTTGACGAGTGGATAGCGGGTCCAGGTCGAGCCCAGCACCACGAGGCCGATCACGCCGGGAATAGCCGCCTCTTTCACCGCCAGCCATTGGGTGTTGAGTTGCAAGAGGCCGATGCCGCCAGTCAGCAGGATGCTGACCAGGCCAAGGACGGCCAGCAGGTTGAGCTTGCGTAGCACCAACAAATCTCGCGCACCCCATGCCAGCGGAAATGCCAGCGCCAGCAACAGCGCTTTGACGGCCCCCAGATCCTCTGGCCCGGAAAGCTTCATCAGGATCAGCGAGGGGATGACCAGGGTAACCAGCAGTTCGGTCAGGGTGTTGGGTTTGGCAGCGGCAGCCATGGTGTTGTCCGTCAGTTCCTGGCGACGGGATGGCCCTCGCCGATCCAGCGGACGATGCCGTGGCGCACGTTGTAGACCTTCGTGTAACCCAGGTCCTCGACCAGATGCCGCGCCAGCGCATCGGTCCGGTTGCCGGTGCGGCAGATCAGGATGACCGGATCGTGCTTGCCCACCTCGGCCGTGAAGCGCGAAGCGAATTCCGGGTTCGGCCGCCCGCCCGCATCGACAAAAGTCAGGGTGCGACTGCCTGCCACGATGCCTGTCTGGTCCCACTCTTCGGGGCGACGGATGTCGTAGACTGGCACGCCCTGCGCTTGCAGCGTCTTCAATTCGGCATTATCGATGCTGGTATAGGGCGGCTCGGCGCAGCCGCCGAGCCCCAAAGCGAGCAACACAACCACAAACAGGCGCGACATCATCAGGTCCTGCCCTTGCGCGTCACCCACAGGCTGGTGAGCATGAAGGTGGCGATGATCAGGCCGACGATGCCGAGCGACAGTCCCACCGGGATCTTGTAGAAATCGGCGATCAGCATCTTCGTTCCCACGAACACCAGCACCATCGCCAGGCCGTATTTCAGCAGATGGAAGCGTTCGGCCATGCCGGCCAGCATGAAATACATCGCGCGCAGGCCGAGGATGGCGAAGATGTTGGAGGTGAAGACGATGAAGGGGTCGGTGGTGATCGCAAAAATCGCCGGGATCGAATCAACTGCGAAGATCACGTCCGACAGCTCGATCATCACGAGCACGAGGAACAGCGGGGTGAACAGGCGCACGCCGTTCTCGCGCACCCAGAACTTCTCGCCGCGGTAATCCGGCGTCAGCCGCATGTGCCGCTTGACCCAGTTGAGCAGCGGATTCCTGCCGAGATCCGGCTCGGTCTCGGCGAACATCAGCATCTTGACACCGGTGACGACGAGGAAGGCGCCGAACACATAGAGAATCCAGTGGAATTCCTGCACCAGCCAGGCACCGGCCAGGATCATCGCGGCGCGCATGACAATCGCACCGATCACGCCATAGATCAGCACCCGCCGCTGGAATTCCGCCGGCACGGCGAAGAAGCTGAAAATCATCAGGAAGACGAAGATGTTGTCGACGGCAAGCGCCTTCTCGATGAGGTAGCCGGTCAGGAACTCCATCGCCTTGGCGTCGGCGACCTCGCTGCCGTACGCCCCCTTCAGGTACCACCACAACCCGAGGTTGAACAACAAGGCGAGCGAAACCCACACGACCGACCACGCTGCTGCCTCCCTGAAGCCAACCTTGTGCGCTTTGTTGCCGCCGACCAGGAACAGGTCGACAGCCAGCATCACCAGCACGAAGCCGACGAATGCCGCCCACATCCAGGGCTCACCGATATGCAGGGCCGCGTCCATGTGCCTCCCCCGTCCCGGCTCAGCCCTGCACCGCGCGCAGGGCGGCGATGCGCTCTTCCAGCGGCGGGTGCGTCATGAACAGGCGCTTGAGGCCCGACGCGCCGCCGCCGGCGATGCCGAAGGCCGCCATCTTGTCGGGCAGCGGATGCGGATGCAGGCTCGCCAGGCGCTCCAGCGCAGCGATCATCGCGCCCTTGCCGGCGAGCGAGGCACCGCCGCGGTCGGCGCGGAACTCGCGCTGGCGCGAGAACCACATGACGATGATCGAGGCGAGGATGCCGAGCACCAGTTCGGCCACGATCATGGTGACGAAGAACGCCGGGCCATGGCCCTCCTCGTTCTTGAACACCACGCGGTCGACCGTGTGGCCGATCACGCGCGACAGGAACATCACGAAGGTGTTCACCACCCCCTGGATCAGCGCCAGCGTCACCATGTCGCCGTTGGCAACGTGGGCGATCTCGTGGCCGATCACGGCCTCGGCCTCCTGGCGCGTCATACTGCCCAGCAGGCCGGACGACACGGCAACCAGCGCATTGTTCTTGTTCATGCCGGTGGCGAAGGCGTTCACCTCGGGCGAATCGAAGATGCCGACCTCGGGCATGCCGATGCCGGCGTCCGCGGCATATTTCTTCACGGTGTCGACCAGCCAGAATTCGGTCGAGTTCGACGGCGTATCGATGACGCGCACCCCCATCGATTTCTTCGCCATCCACTTGGAAATCGCCAGCGAAATCAGCGAGCCGCCGAAGCCCATGACCGCGGCAAAGACCAGCAGCGAACTCAGATTGAGACCGTGCGCAGTGAGATAGGGCTCGACGCCCAGAATGCGCATGGTGAGCGACAGCACCAGCACGATCGCCAGGTTGGTCGCGAGGAACAGGATGATGCGTTTCATGGTGTTCTCCTTTAAAGCCCGGGGCGCGTCGGGTGCCGACCGCCATTTCCACGGCTACACAACAGAATATAGATGCCAAATCAACAATAAAATTCGATTTTTATAATGCTATTGTTCGACTTTATCGAATCGAATCGCGCCATGCTCAATTACAAGCATCTCCACTACTTCCGTACTGTCGCCAAGGCGGGCGCCATCAACCGGGCTGCGGAAAAGCTGCATCTGACGCCACAGACGCTGTCCGGGCAGATCAGCGCCTTCGAGGAACGCCTGGGCGTGGCGTTGTTCCGCCGCAGCGGGCGCCGGCTCGAGTTGACCGATGCCGGGCGCACCGCGCTGATCTACGCAGACGACATCTTCCAGATCGGCACCGAGCTTGAGGAGGCCCTGCAGAACCGCCTCGCTGCCCGCGCCCATCCGTTCCGCGTCGGCATCGCCGACGTCGTGCCGAAAGCGATCGCCTACCAGCTGCTCGCCCCCGCACTGACGCTCGCCGAGCCGGTCCGGCTGGTGTGCCGGGAAGACCGGCTGGAAGCGCTTGCCGCCGAACTCTCCATCCACCGCCTCGACATGGTGCTGGCCGACCGGCCGCTCCCCTCCACGATGGACATCAAGGGTTACAGCCACCCGCTGGGCGAATGCGGCATCGCCTTCCTGGCCGCGCGTGCGGTGGCCGATACGCTGCAACCCGGTTTCCCCGGCAATCTTGATGGCGTCCCGCTGCTGATTCCGGGCGAGGACAGCGCGCTGCGGGTGCCGCTGCTGCGCTGGCTCGAACGCCGCGGCCTCCAGCCTGCCATCGTCGGCGAGTTCGACGACAGCGCACTAATGAGCGCCTTCGGCCAGGCGGGCGCGGGCGTGTTCCCGGTGCCGCTCACGACCGCCCAGGACGTGATGCGGCAGCACGACGTGATCGAACTGGGGCGTACGCTGGACATCCGCGAACGCTATTTCGCCATTTCGGTGGAACGTCGGTTGAGCCATCCGGCCGTGCTGGCGGTCAGCGAAGCGGCGCGGCGGCGGTTCCTGCCCCAGGATGAGAACTGAGGCGCCGGCGCTCAGGCTGCTACATCGGCCAGCCAGCGTACCGCTTCGGCCGGGCTCATGATGCGGAAATACGGCGCACAGCGGCGACGCAGCCTGAGTACCGCGCGATCCTTGCTGACCAGTCCATTCGCTTGAGCCGCGGCGGCCAGTTCGACGAACTTCTGGTCGTCGGGATCGCTGCAGCGCGGCATACGACTCCCCACGGGCTGCAGCCCGTAACGGATCGGAGTCCCCTTGTGGGGCAGGCACCCGACCGCCGGTGACGGCCCGGGTACGGACAGGGATCGATAGCGCTCGCACAACGCGGTCTGCCGCGCCGCCTCAAGGGCAAATTCCGGGTAGGCCAGCACACGCCGCCATTCGTCGAAGGTGGCGTCCGATACCACGCAGCGCACGCGGCCGTCTTCCAGCGCATGCCGCAAGGGCCGGGTGGCTGCGTCGTCGAAGTGCAGCAGGTCGAGCACCACGTTGGTGTCGAGCACCAGCAGGGGCTTACGCAATATCGGTGTGCTCGGAAATGAATTCCTTCACCCAGTGCTCGGGCTTGGCGCTCGCGAATCGCCCGACGATCTCGCCCCTGACGAACAGCAGAACGGTGGGAAAACCGCGCAGGCCGTAGCGTCCGGCCAGCTTCATGTTGGCGCCCTCGTCGACCTCGACCTTCGCCAGGTGGATGCTGCCGGCGTAGTGCGCGATGACGCGCTCGAGCACCGGCGTCAGCGCACGGCAGGGTGGACACCAGTCGGCCCAGAAATCGACCAGGATGGGGAGCGTGTGCGAGGCCTCGATCACGTCGCGGTCGAAATGCTCGAGGTGGGTGTCGAAGATCAGGCCCGGCGCGCGGGCGGCATGGGTTTCGGTCATGGCGGATACACGTCTTGAAGAATGCCCGCGTATTTTGCCTCAATGCCGGGCTTTCCCCGTCCGATATCTATACAGCTTAACCCGACGGGCAAATGACGCTACCTTTACGCCATGGAAGAACATTTCTATCGCGAGCAGGAAATCGCCCGGTTGCCGGCCTTCCTGCCCGCGGCCACCTACAACCTGGCGCATACCCTGCTGGCGCGTGCCGGCGCCTGCCTGTTCGTGCCGATCCGCAGCCTGCAGTACCTGGCGGTGCTGGATGCGGAGGAATTCATTTTCGTCGACAGCCAGAACCGGGCCTGGGTCGAACTGGCCTGGCAGCACTTCCGCCCGCAGTCACGCGCCTCGCTGGACGAGCGCGTGCCGTTCGAGGTGGTGCATTACCTGCCGCAAGCGGCGGAAACGATGAAGCGCCTTCCGGCTGAATTCCATCAGGCGCTGCTGCTGCTCGCCGGGCGTCAGAAACCGGACGCGCCGGCCACCGTGCTCACGCTGCGCGCCCGCTCCGGCCCGAATCCGGACGACACGCCGCGCTGACGACGCGGGCAGAAGCCCCGCGTCACTCCTTGAGCTTCGAGATTCCCAGCGCGCGCAGCGTGAGGTTTTCGTAGAAGGGCCCGACATTGCCCTTCTTGATCTTGCGCAGGAAATATTTCTCGAACGCGATCTTGGCCAGATGTACCCACTTGCCCTCGGAGAACCAGTTGACGTTGCGCGGCGGAATCTGCGGCAGCGCCACGAAGGCAATGCCGGTATCGCCGAAATCGGCCAGGCAGACCGCGTTCCAGGTGGCTT
>JAJZRT010000274.1 GCA_021802595.1 Pseudomonadota bacterium | reverse complement strand
CTGTCGATAATGCGGGACCTCGGTATCAATCTGGTGGCGAATGCGCTGGCGCAGTCTGCGGAGCATATTCTAAGTTTTTTCACCATGCTGCGAACGGAGCTGGCGTTCTATGTCGCTTGCGTGAATCTGCACGGCCGGCTCGTCGGCCAGGGGACACTGGTGTGCTTTCCCATTCCCGCGCCCGGCGGCACTCGCAGGCATACCTGCCGCGGACTTTACGACGTCTGTCTCGCTCTCAGTCTGGGGCATGAGGTCGTGGGCAACGACTTGGATGCCGACGAGAAGAACCTCGTGATCGTCACCGGCGCCAATCAGGGCGGCAAGTCCACCTTCTTGCGCGGCATCGGGCTGGCACAACTGATGATGCAATGCGGCATGTTCGTGGCGGCCGAGGCTTTCAGCGCCGATATTGGCCGCCGCCTGCTCACCCACTACAAGCGTGAGGAAGACAGCACCATGACAAGCGGCAAATTCGATGAAGAGCTCAGCCGGATGAGCGATGTCGTCGACGCGTTGACGCCGGATTCGATGCTGCTATTCAACGAGTCCTTCGCCGCGACCAACGAACGGGAGGGTTCCGAGATTGCGCGCCAAATCGTACTTGCTCTATCGGAGACACCCGTCAAGGTCTTCTTCGTGACGCATTTGTACGAATTTGCGCACGGCCTGTGCGAACAGCGGCTGGACAATGCCGTCTTCCTGCGCGCGGAAAGACAAGCCGACGGCAGGCGAAGCTTCAAATTGCTCGACGGCGAACCCTTGCAGACGAGCTTCGGCACGGATCTGTATGAAGAGATCTTCGGCGCCGCGACGGGGATCTGACGATGCCCAAGGTGATCGATGCTCACGGTCGATGGCGTCAGTCGGCGGGGAGGCTGGCCTTGCCCGACAGGATCAAGGCCGATCTGCTTCGTCTATGTCACTTCGGCCGAGCGAACGATGCGCCATGAACGCCACGGAAACCGGTTTCGGGGAATGCCCGTGCCCGCTGTGCGAGACATCCACGAGCAGCGATGCCGGCTATTTCGCGCGGGCATTCGGCGAGCCACGTCTGTTCGCCGCAACCGGCGAGGCCATGGCTGACGCCCTCGGATTCTGCCCGCGGCACGGGGCAAGCCTGCTCTCCCAGGAACAGTTGTCGGACGGAGTCGTCCAGGTGCTTCGGAACGCAATTCCACGAGTCATGCTGCTGTTGAACGAGGACTATTTGCGTGAACCCCAGGTTCAGCAAGCGTTGTTTGCAGCGGGCAGCGCCTGTCCTGCCTGCACCTATGCCAGTCGAGCTGTCGGACGGCACGCAGCAAGTCTCGCCCGGCAATTTTCCGGCGCTGCGAATCAAGCCGGTTTCGGGCGGCTCGATGCGCTCTGCGTCGGGCATTTCCAGAGGTTTGCGGCGGACCTGGCACCGACGCCGCGGCTGGCCGTTCTGATTGCCTATGCGGACAATCTGGATCGCGTGGCGGGGACGATGAAGGTGCTACTCCGGACGGCGCCGGAAACGGATGCCTGGCCGCCCGACGACACCGCCGCGACGCTGAATCACCCACTCGGCCTCGTCGCCGGCATGCCGGCCGCCGGTGCTCCGTCTTCGGACGCTGGGTTCGCCGGTGTTCTGGAACATTGCCCCACCCTCGTCGATGCGATTTCCCTCCGGCAAGCCTGCCCGATTTGCATCGAGACGGCACGCGCGCGTCAACGTTGGCTGCAGAACGTGCAAGCTGCCGCCCACTTCGAACAGGACGCCTGGCTTTTCTTTCCCACATGTTCCGAACATATAGGGATGGTTGCCCGGCTCGGCGAGCCGAAATTGACTGCTGCCGTCGTCTCGCGCGCCTTGTCCGTCACTCGCCGCTATCTACGACAACAAATCCAGGTTCTGGTCCGGGCAGCCGAACTCAGGGATGAGCAAGCCAGGATCAAGGCCGAAGGACCCGAAGTCTGGGCTGCACACAAGCGAAAACGAGCCAAGCAGAATACCGTTGACGAAAAAGTTCCGACGGCTCGTTTGGCGCCGTGTCCCGGCTGCGCGCGTATCGAGATCGCCGAAATTGGAACCGCGGGTAAGTTGGTCGATTTGCTCCACCAAAAAAAGTATCGCGATGCCTTCGGCCGGTGTGACGGTCTATGCATGAGACACTTCGCACAGACATATCTGTTGGCGCCAAAAGGCTTAGTTCGGTCGATGCTTGCCGAAGACCAGCGGAACAGGCTGGCCGAGTTCGCAAGGAGTCTCGATGAAGGGGAGCACGGGACACATGAACACGAAACCGGAGATTGTCTGCATGCGCCGTGGAGAGTTGGATTGGGCAGATTTTGCGGTTTTTCCTAAGCCCATCGAGCAACCTCGCGTCAGGACACCGATAGCAAGACCAACACGATCAACAGTGCCAATAACGCGTACGTGACGTAGGCGTTGAGGCGCCCGTGGTGCATCAGGGCCAGACCGCGCGCGAACCATAGCGTTGCCGATCTGACCGGCCGGAATACCAGCCTATCCACCAGATGAACGCGGTCCTTCTCGCGCCGGATGGCGTTGCGAAAGTGCCCGGCCACCGTCTCGCGCGTGTCCTCCACCGTCGTCGGCCGGAACACCGCGTCGAAAATCACCCGCACCGGGTTGGAGAAACCCGTCGCCGTGTAGCTCATCTCCGGTAGCAGCCGCCGCAGCCCGCCGTCCCAGCGCTCGCGCCGTACGAGCTTCCTGCGGCGGGTCAGCCACACCCGAATGATGACGTAGGTCAGAACCAGCAAACCCGCCAGCACCACCAGCAGGTACGACGTGGACATGGCGAAGATCACCGGATTCGCCTCGCCGCCCCGGTGCAGCACCACCAGCCCGCGCCCGGGCAGGACGCTTTGTCCAACCTGCGCGCCAAGATCGTGGAAGTCGGCCACGAATGGGGCCGGTAACGTGCCATGCGTAGGAGCCGCGGCAAAGAATGGCGGCACCAGAGCGTCGGCTGCACTCGCCCCCGCCAGTTGCATCGTTGCCGGGTCCAGCATCGGAATCACGTAAGTCGGCAGCACACCGAACGCGAGGCACAGCACCGCGAGAATCCCCATCGAGGCGAGCGCAGCGGGACTGGCTTCGCTCACCCGCCGCCCTTCGTCCAGCCGGCGCATTCCCAGAAAGCTCATCGCGAACACCTTCACGAAGCAGGTCACCGCGAGCGCAGCCGTCAGCGCGAGGCCGGCGCCGGACAGGGCGAAGACGATCTTCGCTCCGGTCGAGGACAGTTCCGCCGTGCGCAGCATGGTCTGCAGCGTGAGCCATTCGCTGACGAAGCCGTTGAACGGCGGCAGCGCAGCGATCGACAGCGTTCCGGCAAGGAAGCCGAGCGCGGTCAGCGGCATCCATTTGATCAGGCCGCCGAGCCGATCCATGTCGCGCGTCCCGGTCTGCGTCTCCACCTCGCCGACGCCGACGAAAAGCAGCGTCTTGTAGAGCGAATGGTTGATCAGATGGTAGAGCGCGGCCACGAAGGCGATCGCGGCGATCGCGGGATGATGCGTGGCGGAAAAGACCATCCCGGCACCGGCGCCCGCCACGACGATGCCGGCGTTCTCGATCGAGCTGTGCGCGAGCATCGCCTTGAGATCGTTGACCGTGGTCGCATACAGGATCCCGATCAGCGCCGAAGCGGTGCCGACCACCAGCGCGACCAGGCCCGTGCCCGCGTGCGCCGCGGGCAAAAGGTCGGCGTTCACCCGCAGGATGCCGTACAGGCCGAGGTTCAGCGTCGCGCCGGCGAGCACCGGCACGAACGCGCGCGGCGCGACGGCATAAGCCCGCTGCAGCCAGGAGTTCACCGGCACCAGGCCGGCCTTGACACCGAATCCGAAGAACGTCAGGAGAAACACGCCCCAGCGGGCGCTCGTTCCCAGGCCCGCCGCGGCGGACCTGAGCGCGTCGAATTCCATCGAGCTCGCATTGAGCGCCAACAGCAGGAAGCCGAGTGCGATCGCAAGCGTTCCCGCCTCGCCCATGGCGAGCAGCAGATATCCCGACGCGACCCGCTGGCCGGTCTCGTCGCCCTGGCCGCACAGCACAAGCAGATAGCACAGGATCGACATGAGCTCCCACGCCAGAAGAAACAGCACCGCGTCACCCGAGATCAGGATCAGGACGATCGACGCATAAAGCGCGAGCAGCATCAGCGTAAACGCGCGTTCGCGTCCGCGCAGCGATTCGCGCCTCAATTCCCCGCCGGCATAGATCGAGGCCGGGAACAGCACCAGGCCCGTTACCAGCACGAACGCCGCCGCGAGCGGGTCGATACGCAGCGTGAGCGCTGCCAGTCCGGGCAATGTCCACAGCGTCAGGGTGAAGCCGCCGCCGCTGAATAAAACTGTGGCGCCCGCCGCGGCGGCCGCAGTCGCGGCAAGACAGCCCAGCCATGCAAGCACGGTGGCTTGCTGCGAGGGGCGTAGCGCCAGGGAAAGCAAGATTCCGACGCCGCATGTCGCAAAGACGAGGGCGATGAGCGTGAGCGGCGCCATCACCGCCCCGGTCCCGAGAAGGTGGAAGCGAGCGCCACCGGCGACTTGCGTCCGACCGCCACGAGCAGGCCGTGCAGGATCGCAAGCGGCGGCGGCGGATTTCCCGGCACCGCGACATCCACCGGCAGCAGATCGCTCACGCCCTTGGCGCACACGAAGCTCTGCGCGAATACCCCGCCCGACAATGCGCACGCGCCCACGGCAACGACGCGCTTGGGCGTCGGCATCGCATCGTAAATCTTCTTCAGCGCCGCGCGCATGTGATCGGTGACGGGGCCGACGACCAGAAGCACGTCGGCGTGGCGCGGCGTCGGCGTGATGAAGAAGCCCAAGCGGTGCATGTTGTAATACGGATTGTTGAGTTGCCTGACCTCGTTGAGGCAAGCGCCGCAGTCGCCTGCGTCCACCACGAGGACATGGATCGAACGCTGGAACGGCTGGCCCAATTCATTTTGCAGCGGCGGCGCAGCGCCTGCGCCGCCCCATTCGTAAGTCGGCAGCCAGTGCACTGGCTGCGGCACGCCGCGGACGCAGCGGTAGCAGTGAACGCAACGGCGATAATCCAC
Organism: Pseudomonadota bacterium; assembly: GCA_021802595.1. The sequence goes on along the minus strand of JAJZRT010000274.1, from coordinate 679 downwards.
CGTGATGACCCCGTTCGTCTGGCTGAGCGCCTGCGTGGGACAGCGTTCAACGAGCGCCGCAGCTTCCGCGCCAAACTCGCCCCCGTCCGGCAACCCCGGCGTGACGCCGGCGGCGCTGTCCACGCCGCGCGGATATGCGCTGGTCTTGATGCCAGTGCGGATACCTTTAATGACCCATCGGCTCATACGGTTTTCCAGATTGTTGCTGTCATCGTCAGCGATCGTTCTCGGCCACGGACAAATCGAAGGTGGACAGAATGATGGGAAAATCCTGAAATGCGAATTTCTCCGCGGCGAGGTGGAAGCTGTGCCAATTCGTGAAGGACGGAGTGACGACGCGGTAGCGCGAGATCCGGCCGCTGTCATCCAGCCTGACCCAGTGAAACGTCGCGCCGCGTGGCGCCTCGACCCAGCCGAGCGCGGCGCCCGCCCGGAAATTCACCGGCGCGCGGACTTCGCCCTGCAAAAGCGCGGCAGCGGCCTGCTCCATGATGCGCAGCGATTGTCGTGCTTCGGCGAAAAGGATGCGTAGCCGCGCGTAGCCATCGCCTTCCACCTCGGTCGGGACGTCGAATTGGAACGACCCGTAACCCGAATAGGGCTGCGCGCAGCGCAGGTCGCGGGCGAGTCCCGAAGCGCGCGCAACCGGACCGACCAGGCTGTAAGCTTTCGCCGTCTG
>JAJZRT010000273.1 GCA_021802595.1 Pseudomonadota bacterium | reverse complement strand
TCAATATCGTTTCAATCGCCGCTTCGACCTCAATTCCATCCTGTCCCGTCTCGTCCGTGTCGCTGCGCTTACCCGCCCGCGACCTGAACCCATGATCAGACTGGCTGAGGTTGGGGGCTAATCAAGATGCGCAAAGCCCTGACGACGCCATCCGGATCGGGCCACAAGGCGTGCCACCAGTTCTGATCCGGCATCACCGTGGCCGGGAATAATCGGTCTTGAAGCATCATTCGATCATTCCTTTGCTGTTATTCGAGATCTTTTTTCATCTGCTGATATTCCTCGCGGCTGATTTCCCCACGGGCGTAGCGCCGGTCGAGAAGTTCGCGCGCGCTTTCTTCTCTTCTTCCGTGCGTTTCATGGCCGCCGCACATTGGCAAGCCGCCGCTGCGGAAGAGGAAGACCAGTATCACGATGAGAAAGATCAGTGGAAATATCCACATCCACGGAAACCCGCCCCACGGTCCATAGTTCCACATCATTACGTTACCTCCTTGGTTTTCGCCGCCGCCGAATTGTGCCTAATTGGGTGGCTAGGCTGTTTGACCTCGCTTGTGACCGTGGCCTGGGGTGCGTCCAGCCAATGTTTCAAGTCGTGCAGGATGCGCAACAGCTCAGGGTCGGTGAGGCAGTAATAGATAAAAGGCCCGCGACGTTCGGCACGGACGAATCCCGCCTCACGCAATACGCGCAAGTGGAATGACACATTGGTTTGTCCCAAGCCCGTTGCATTGATGATGTCTGTCACCGGCCGGCATTCCAGCCCTAAACCACGCAAGATGCGTAGGCGGTTCGGTTCTCCGAGAACTTTGAGTGCCGGAATGATCTGCTGTTGATCTTGTTCAGAAAATTTCATGATTGCATATTAATCTATACATATATAAATATCTACTCATATCATGAGGCGAGACCGACTCGGTGTCAACCGGATCAGTGTGTTCAGGAACCGCTGACTTCGCACTGTTGGCGGGTTTGTCTAGGACCGGGGGGTTCTGCACCAGGACGGGGTCGTGCGTCTCGTGAATTCCTTATAACCCACCCAGGCGTGCCCTCCATTTTCCCTATCGTCAAGGCGCTCCGAATCTTCTTGCACTGTCAGCCACACTCAGTTTATCATTATCGCAATCGTCTAAATGATATACACTCCCGATGCCTACTGCCAAAATTATTACCAGCCCTGTCTGCAACGTCACCTGTTTCGAGCAGGAGAAGGTCGCCCGGATCAAGGCCGAGCTGGCGAAGGAGGAGCAGTTGCTGCCGCAACTGGCCGAGCTGTACAAGCTGCTGGGTAATGTCACGCGCCTGAAGATACTGCTCTCGCTCGCCCACGGCGAACTGTGCGTCTGCGACGTGTCCCATGTCCTTGGGCTGACCGTCGCCGCCACCTCGCACCAGCTCAAGCTGCTGCGCAGCCAAGGCTGGCTCGGCATGCGCAACGACGGCAAGATGGTCTATTACCGGGTGCACAGCGAGGGATTGCTCAAGGCCCTCAAAGGCGATTTCTGCCTGCTGGAGGAGCGACTGACGTGACTGCCGCCGCCATCGAGAACGCCGCCCTGGAAACGCTGCGCCGCGAATTGCGCCAGGCCATGGCGGCGACCAAGTGCCACCGCTGCGGCTGTTTCCAGGATACCGTCTCTGCCCTGCAGGGCTCGGCACCCACGCGCACGTTACTCCCCGGTTTGCTTGACGAGGCTCGCGCGCTGTTCGAGCCCAAACGCTACGACTGCCTCGGTTGCGAGGTGTGCTGGCCGGCGGTGGCCGCGAACGCCGCAACGGAGCTAGACCCGGCGCTGGCCGAGGCAGGCCACTGCGCCACCGCCGGGCTGCCCGAACGCGAGGGCTGGCCGCCGCTGCCCGGCGACTACCGGGTATTGCGCTTTCAGGCTCCGGTGGCGGTGTGCACGTTGAACTCCGACGATCTGGTGGCGCGGCTTGCGATGGCGCGACCTGCCGGCATGGCTATCGTCGGCAGCCTGCACACCGAGAACCTGGGTATCGAGCACCTCATCTGCAATCTGCTGCCCAATCCAAACGTGCGCTTCCTCGTGGTCTGCGGCGAGGACACGCGCAAGGCCATCGGCCACCTGCCCGGACAATCGCTGGTGAGCCTCATGCGCGATGGCATCGAAGAAGGCGGACGCATCCGCAACGCCCAGGGCAAGCGCCCCGTCATCAAGAATGTGGGCCACGAGCAGGTGGAGGCCTTCCGCCGCCGGCTGCAGGTGGTGGACATGATCGGCACGACCGACATCGAGGCGATCGCCGGGAAAATCGCCGAGCTCGCCGCGAACGATCCCGGACCGGCCGAGGAAATCGTGGCTGAGGCGGCCTCGGTGCCCATTCAGCAGGCGGTGGAGCCGGTCCGCCTGATCGCCGACCCAAACGGGTATGTAGTGATCTACCCGGACCGGCGTCGCCGGCTCCTGGTGCTGGAGCACTACGCGAACACCGGTGTGCTTACCCGGGTCATCGAGGGCGCGACATCGACGGCACTCTATGGCGCCGTGATCGCGCAGGATCTCATCAGCCGCCTGGATCATGCCGCCTACCTGGGACGGGAACTGGCACGCGCCGAGCACGCGCTCGCCACCGGGGACGCTTATGTGCAGGACCGCGCGCCCGGTGACGAAGAGGACACGGCATTGGCCTGCGCCGCTAGTACAAGTTGTGGGTGTGCGGCATCGCTGTCGCCAATTGCTAACGCTCGTTGAGCGCAGAAATCCGTCTGAAAATCGATTATGAAAAATCACTTCGTTCCATTCGCCGGCTTTTTTCTCCTCGCAGCCTCGCTCGCCGGATGCGCAAGTTTCCAATCGCATCCTATCGTGCCAGCCGATACGGCATCTGTATTCGAAGCACGCACGCTACATAGCGCGGGTCTCAAACAGTTCCTGGAACGTAATCTCAGGCAAAAAGCCATTCCATGGCCAGCCAGATCATGGAATCTTGAGACGCTCACCCTTGCGGCCTTTTATTACAGCCCCGATCTGGATGTGGCGCGCGCCAAATGGGGCGTGGCGGAAGCCGGGATGATCACGGCCGGTGCACGCCCCAACCCTAACCTCGGCATCTCCGCACAGCACAATAACAATGCGCCTAACGGCGTCTCGCCCTGGTCTCTGGGCTGGAATCTGGATATTACGATCGAAACCGCGGGCAAGCGGGGATATCGCCTGGAACATGCCCAACACCTGTCCGAGGCGGCCCGCTTCAACATCGCGAGTATCGCGTGGCAAGTGCGCGGCCAGGTACGGGCTAATCTGTTAGAACTTTCCGGGGCGCGCGAATCCGAGGCGCTGCTGAGCCAGCAGGAAGCCGTTCAGAAAGACCTGGTCGGTCTGCTTGAGCGGCGCCTCGCGTCAGGCGACATTTCCCTGCCGATCGTCACGCAAGCCCGCATCGCCCTGGAGCAGACGCGATTGGCCCTGCGGGACGCGCAAATGCGCCGCAGCGAAGCGCTGGCGCGGCTCGCTGCGGCGATCGGGCTTCCGGCCAGCGCCTTGGAGGGGGTCAGCCTGTCGCTTGAAGATATCACCCGCATTCCCGCAGACGCCAATCTCACCTCCTCCGATGTACGCCGCCAGGCCCTCTTGAATCGGGCCGACATTTTGGCCGCACTCGCCGAATACGAGGCAAGCCAGTCCGCCCTGCGCACCGAGGTCGCCAAACAGTATCCGGACATCGGTTTGGGACCGGGCTACCTCTGGGACGCTGGCCAAGTCAAATGGTCCCTGGGATTGTCCTTGGCACTGCCCGTCTTGAACCGCAACGAGGGCCCCATCGCCCAAACGGAGGCGCGCCGCAAGCAGGCTGCCGCGACTTTCATTGCGCTGCAGGCGAAAGCGATCGGCGAAATCGACCTGGCACTGAGGAGTTATCAGGCCGCCCTGGAGAAAGCCGCTGCCGCTGATGCCCTGCTTGCCTCCCAGAAGCGATACCAACAGTCCGTCGGCGCCCAATTCAACGCCGGGGAAGCGGATCGGCTGTCGCTCTTGAGCGCTCGACTGGAGCTTTCGGCGGCAGGGCTCGCGCGGCTCCAAGCCGTGATGACCGCACAGCAGGCATTGGGACGGCTGGAAGATGCAATGCAACGCCCGGCCGCGTCCGAACCGCCGCTTTCGGCGATGATCGAGAAAACCCCCAGAACAGAGGAAAACAAGCCATGAAGCTCAAGACTATGGTCGCAATGACCGCTGTGGTGGCCATCCTTGCCTTTTCGGCCTGGCATCTGACGCAAGGGCGGGAAGAAGCCGCCGAATCGAAGCCCGAGCATACAGAGGAGGCGCCTGCGACATCCGGAAAGGCTGGCGAGCAGGTCGTCGTGCTCGACCAGGCCGCTGAAATGAAGAGCGGAGTGGCCGCCGCGCCGCTTCAGCCTATTTCCTATCACCGGCAGGTTCAGGCTTATGGAGCGGTTCTGCCCCTCCAGGGTCTCATCGATCTGCGCAATAGCATTGAGACGGCGCGCTCCCAATGGGAGAAGGCGGCGGCAATGCTCGAAACATCCCGCAAGGAATATGAACGGCTCAAGGTTTTGCACGCCGATGACCGAAACGTATCCGACAAGGCCCTGCAAACGGCGGAGGCCGCCTGGAAAGCCGACGAAGCGAGCGTGCGTGCCGCCCGTGCGGCGTTGAATGCGATCGAGCAAAATGCGCGGCAGCAGTGGGGTGGGGTGCTCACCAAGGCGATTTCGGATGGATCGCCGCTTTTCAAGCGTCTGGTAGAACAACAGGAAGTGCTGCTCCAGATTACGGCGCCTTCCGGGGTACCCATTCCGCAGCCGCCCCGAACCGCCGGGATTCGCCTGGCTGACGAAGCGTTCGGCACCGCCTCCCTGATTTCCTCCTCCCCGCGCACCGATGCACGCCTTCAGGGAGCGAGCTACTTCTATTCCGCCGCCGCACCCAGCCTGCTGCCCGGCATGAACGTCACGGCGTACCTTCCGTACGGAGAAAAAACTCAAGGCGTGGTCATCCCCGCTTCAGCCGTCGTTTGGTGGCAGGGAAAAGCCTGGATTTATGTTCAAGAGGGCGCGCAGCACTACGCCCGCCAGGAAATCCCCACGGACAACCCCATCGAGGATGGCTGGTTCGCATCAAAAGAGTTCAAGGCGGGTGAAAAAATCGTCGTGACAGGCGCGCAGATGCTGCTTTCACAGGAATTCCGCTCGCAGATCCAGTCGGGAGAGGAAGGTGAAAACGGCGAAAGAGGCGAGAAAGGCAAAAAGGAATGACGCGCACAGACACCGGCATGCTTGCCGCAATCGTCGGTTTCTCGCTGCGCTTCCGGGGCGTGATTATCGCCCTGGCCTGCATTGTTGCCGGGTACGGGATCTACACCCTGTCCGGCGCGAAGTATGACGTATTTCCCGAATTCGCCCCGCCCCAAGTCGTAATACAGACCGAAGCTGTCGGTTTGTCGCCGGAGCAGGTGGAAGTCCTCATCACCCAGCCGATCGAAAACGCCGTCAACGGAACGCCGGGCGTCGAGTCGATGCGCTCCAGCTCGATACAGGGCCTGTCGGTCATCACCGCGGTATTCAAAGCCGGCAGCGACATCTATCGCGACCGGCAACTCCTTGCCGAGCGGCTGGCCCCCCTGGCTTCCCAATTGCCCCAGGGCGTTCAGGCTCCCGCCATGTCGGCGTTGACCTCGTCCACGAGCGTCGTCATGGCAGTCGGTCTCACTTCCGACAGGCGCTCCATGATGGAACTGCGGACCATCGCCGATTGGACGTTGAAGCCTCG
>JAJZRT010000272.1 GCA_021802595.1 Pseudomonadota bacterium | reverse complement strand
CGCCAACGGCGGCGATCTCCGGCAGCTCGACCTGCTGTCCTATCGCGAGACGCAGGAACGCAATCAGATTTTCACGCTGTTTGAAGACGATCCGACCCAGCCCTATCTGGCGCAGAGCGGCCTGCTCGGCAAGGATCTGCCCACGCATCGCAGTGTATTTCAGCTGAATCCCGGCACCTATCGCCTGGTCAAGGGCGCTTCGGAAGTCGAGGTTCCGTTGGTGTGGAGCGATCCTGCCACGGGCGTGCGTGTCGAGAAGACCTATATTTTCAAGCGCGGCAGCTACGAGATTGCCCTCAGGACGCGGGTCATCAACAATGGCACCCAGCCCGTCGACCTGACGCCCTACTACCAGTTCACGCGCCATTCCGGCGCACCACGAGGCGCGTCGTTCTTCCTGCACACCTTTACCGGACCCGCGTTCTACACCGACGCCAAGAAATTCCAGAAAGTCCCCTTCAAAGCCATCGAGGATGGCAAGGCCGAGTTCGAGAAAAGGGCCGATAACGGTTGGGTGGCGCTGGTGCAGCATCATTTCGTGTCGGCCTGGCTACCCGAAGGCACGATCAAGCGCGAGTATTACGCGCGCGCGCTGGGGGACGGACTCTATTCGGCCGGTGTCATCCTGGCCGAAGGCACGCTGGCACCCGGCCAGCAAAAAGTGTTCACCGTGCCCCTGTATGCGGGGCCGCAGAAGCAGAAGCTGCTGGAAGCCACCGCGCCTGGCCTCGACCTCGTGCGGGATTACGGCTGGCTCACACCGCTGGCTTTTCCCATCTACTGGGTGCTGGCCAAAATCGAGCACATCGTCGGCAACTGGGGCTGGGCCATCATTATCCTGACCGTCCTGCTCAAGCTGGCGCTGTTCCCGCTGTCGGCGGCGGGCTACAAGTCGATGGCCAAGATGAAGAAGCTGACCCCGCGCCTGCAGCAGCTGAAGGAAACTTACGGCGACGACCGCGCCAAGCTGCACCAGGCGATGGCGGACCTGTACAAGACCGAGAAGATCAACCCGCTCGGCGGCTGCCTGCCGATCCTGATCCAGATTCCGGTATTCATCGCGCTGTACTGGGTGCTGCTTGCGGCGGTGGAAATGCGCGGCGCGCCGTGGCTGGGCTGGATCACCGACCTGACGGCGCCGGACCCCTTCTACATCCTGCCGATCGTCATGGGCATCACCTCGATCCTGCAGGTCAAGCTCAATCCGCAGCCGATGGACCCGATGCAGGCCAGGATCATGATGATCATGCCGATGGCGTTTACCGTAATGTTTGTGTTCTTCCCGGCCGGTCTCGTGCTGTACTGGATCGTCAACAACATCCTGTCAATTACGCAGCAATGGGTGATCAACCGGCAGGTCGAGGGCGGTGGCAAGCTTGCCTCCGGCAAGGCCTGATCTGATAGCAGCCATCGCCACCGCGCCCGGGCGCGGTGGCGTGGGCGTGGTGCGGGTATCGGGGGCGGACATCGCGCCCCTGGCGCAGGCGGTGCTTGGAAGCGTGCCCGTACCGCGTCATGCCACCTACAGCCGCTTCCTCGACGGGCAGGGGCAGCCGATCGACGAAGGTATCGCGCTCCATTTCGTCGCGCCACATTCGTTTACCGGGGAGAGCGTGCTGGAACTGCAGGGGCACGGCGGCCCGGTGGTTCTCAATCTGATCCTGCAGCGTTGCCTCGAACTCGGCGCACGGCTGGCCGAGCCGGGCGAATTTTCCCGCCGCGCGTTTCTAAATGGCAAGCTCGACCTGGCGCAGGCCGAGGCGGTCGCCGACCTGATCGACGCTGCGTCCAGCGAGGCGGCGCGTTCGGCGGTGCGCTCGCTGACAGGCGCATTCTCGACGCGGATCGCAGAACTGGTCGAGGCCCTGACGCGCCTGCGCATGCTGGTGGAAGCCACGCTCGACTTTCCCGAAGAGGAAATCGACTTCCTGAAGCAGGCCGATGCCTTCGGCCGGCTCGACCAGATCGACGCCAGCCTTGCCGCGGTGCGGTCGCAGGCGCAGCAGGGTGCCCTGCTGCGCGAAGGCCTGACGGTGGTGCTGATCGGCCAGCCGAACGTCGGCAAGTCGAGCCTCTTGAACCAGCTGGCCGGGTTCGAGGCGGCGATCGTGACCGAGATTGCCGGCACCACGCGCGACACGGTGCGCGAGGCCATCCAGATCCAGGGCGTGCCGCTGCACATCGTCGATACGGCGGGCTTGCGCGAAACCGACGATGCGGTGGAACGGCTGGGCATTGCGCGGACTTGGGCGGCAGTGGAAAAGGCCGACGTGGCGCTGCTGCTGGTGGATGCCGCGCATGGTCTGGGCGACGACGAGGCGGCGATCCTGGCGCGGATGCCCCCGGTGGCGCGGCTGACCATCCACAACAAGATCGATGTCACCGACGAGGCGCCGCGCGTGGTCGGCGACGAGGTCTGGCTTTCCGCCCGCACCGGGGCCGGGATCGGCCTGCTGCGCGAGAAGCTGCTTGCGGCGGCAGGCTGGCAGACCGCAGGTGAAGGGGCATTCATGGCACGCGCACGGCACCTGGAGGCGCTCGGCCGTGCTGCCCGCCATCTAGCGGTTGCGCGCGAATCAACCGGCCAGCTGGAGTTGTTTGCCGAGGAGTTGCGGTTGGCCCAGGCCGCCCTGTCGGAGATTACCGGCGAATTCACCGCGGACGATCTGTTGGGCGAAATCTTCAGTCGCTTCTGCATCGGCAAATAGAAGCGCTTCCTGTATCCCGCATTATTTGCTGGTTCTGCAGCGTGCCGGGGAACTCGGCCCGGGTTTGCGCTATCGATACCCCTTAGCCGTTTACCCCCTCACCTGGATGATCATGATTTCGCTCAAACCCTACCTGCGTGCAGCGCCGCTACTGCTCGGCGCCTGCGTGATGCTGGCCGGATGCGGCCCCAAGGCCGATACGCACCCCGGCCAGCCGGTGACCAAGCGCCGCGCACTGTTGCAGGAAACCCTGCGCACGTTCGAGCCGATGGGAATCGTGGTGCGCGGCAAGAATCCTTATGTCGCGGCAGATTTTCTGGCGCTCGCCAACAAGCTGCAAACCCTGAGCACGCAGCCTTGGGTGTATTTCCCCCCCGGGAGCACCTATGCCCCGAGCCGTGCCAAGCCCGCGGTATGGCAGAACGCCGCCCAGTTCAAGCAGGCGCAGGAAACCTACATCAAGGCGGTGTCCAACCTCGATGCGATGGCCAAAACCGGCAAGATGGACTTGATCCGGCCGGCCTACCAGCATGTGGGCGATAGCTGCGCCGCCTGCCACAAGGCGTTTCGGGGGATGGCGGTGCTATGACGCCGTCGCCCGTGCCGGTCAGGATCTGGGTGTGGGATGTGCCGGTGCGGCTGTTTCACTGGCTGCTACTGGCGCTGATCGGATTCTCCTGGTGGAGCGGGGAGCAGGGCAACGAATGGATGGAATACCACGGCTGGTCGGGCTATGCCATCCTCACGCTGCTGCTGTTCCGCATCGCCTGGGGATTTGTGGGCAGCGACACGGCACGGTTTGCGCACTTCGTGCGGGGCCCGCGCGCCAGCTATGCGTATCTTCGCAGCGTGCTGCAACGCCGGCCGCCGGCCTATCTGGGGCACAACCCCTTGGGCGGATGGATGATCCTGAGCCTGCTGCTGGTGCTGCTCGTGCAGGTCGCCACCGGCCTGCTGGGCAACGACGATGACGCGTACGAAGCCCCGTTTTCGCATTGGCTCAGCCACGATACCAGCAGCTTCATCACCACCCTGCATGGCTACAATTTCGATCTGCTGCTGGGGCTGGTCGGTGTGCACGTTGCCGCGGTGTTCGCCCATCAGCTGCTGCGCCGCGACGACATGATCCGGGCGATGTTCACCGGCGTGAAGACCTCTGCGACGGGCGAGACGGCCGGACGCAGGGCGCCGGCCTGGAAAGCGCTGGTATTGCTGGGCTTCGTGGTGGCGCTCGTCTATGCCTTGCTCCGGGTGGGCGGCGGCGCGGCGGATTTATAGAGCGGCGCGGCTTCGCGCCCATTGACCGACACTGCATCGAAGCCGGCAGGCCAGCGCTTTCGGCCGGACGCGTCAGCGCTTATGCTAGGAGCGCGTCTTTCTTTCTTCAGGATGGCCAGTCATGCTGACGTGGCGCGGCATCGCCGACGAACTCAAAACCCATCGCCCCCGCCTGCTGCAGGCCAACCTCATCGCCTTGCTGGCGGTGGCCGCCGCGGTCCCCGTGCCGCTGCTGCTGCCGCTGATGGTGGACGAGGTTCTGCTGCATCACCCGGGCGTCTTCGTGCAGAGGATCGGCGCGGTGTTTCCCTCCGTCTGGCACGGCCCGGTGCTGTTCATCGGCGTGACGCTGTTGCTGACGGTGATGCTCAGGCTGGCGGCGATCCTGCTCAACGTGTGGCAGGGACGGACGTTTTCGCTGCTGGCGAAGGACGTGGTGTACCGCATCCGGGTGCGGATGCTTGCCCGGCTGTCGCGCATCGCGCTGTCGGAATTCGAAACGGTGGGTGCGGGCCGGGTGACTTCGCATTTCGTCACCGACCTCAACGCCATCGACAGCTTCCTCGGCGCCTCGATTTCAGGCTTCGTGGTGTCGGTGTTGACCCTAGTCGGCGTCGGCGCGGTGCTGTTCTGGATGCACTGGCAGCTTGCGCTATTCATCCTGCTGCTGAACCCGGTCGTGATCCTGTTTTCCATGCGCCTCGGCAAACGCGTGAAGGATCTGAAGAAGCAGGAAAACCGCGCATTCGAGGTGTTCCAGGAGGCGCTGTCCGAAACCCTCGACGCGCTGACCCAGATCCGCGCGATGAACCGCGAGAAGCATTACCTCGCGCGGGTGACCGAGAAGGCGGCCGACATTCGCCGGCATGCGGCGGGGTTTGCCTGGAAGTCGGACGCGATGAGCCGGATCTCCTTCTTCGTGTTCCTCGCCGGCTTCGACGCCTTCCGCGCCGGCGCCATGCTGATGGTGGTGTTCTCCAATCTGAGCGTCGGCGAGATGCTGGCGGTGTTCGGCTACCTGTGGTTCATGATGACCCCGGTTCAGGAACTGGTGAACCTGCAATATGCCTGGTTTGCCGCCAACGCCGCTTTGGGGCGGATCAACGCGCTGCTCGGCCTGCACAGCGAACCGCAGTTTCCGGCGCGGCACGATCCGTTCGCGGGGCAACCGACGGTCGGCATTGCACTTGATCATGTGAGCTTCGCCTACGCGGACGGCGAGACGGTGCTGGATGACGTCAGCCACGCGATCGCGGCGGGCGAGAAGGTCGCGCTGGTAGGGGCGTCCGGCGGCGGCAAGTCGACGCTGGTGCAGGCGCTGCTGGGCCTGTATCCGGTCAGGGCGGGGCAAATTTTCTATGGCGCGGTGCCGGTGAGCGAGATCGGTTGGGAAACGGTGCGCGAGCATGTCGGCGTGGTGCTGCAGCATCCGGTGCTGTTCAACGACAGCGTGCGGGCCAACCTGACCCTCGGACGCCAAGCCGACGACGCCACCCTGTGGCAGGCGCTGGAGATTGCCCAGCTGAAGGACATCATCGCCACGCTGCCGCACGGACTCGACACCGTGGTGGGGCGGCAAGGCGTGCGGCTGTCGGGCGGGCAGCGCCAGCGGCTGGCGATCGCGCGCATGATCGTCGCCGATCCCCGCATCGTCATCCTCGACGAAGCCACCTCCGCGCTCGACACCGACACCGAACGGCGGCTGCACCAGGCGCTTGCCGGATTCCTGGCCGGCCGCACCACGCTGATCATCGCGCATCGGCTGAGCGCGGTGAAGCAGGCCGATC
>JAJZRT010000271.1 GCA_021802595.1 Pseudomonadota bacterium | reverse complement strand
GTGCCTGGGCAGCGGCAAGGCCATCACCCTGCGCGGCCACAACGCGCTCATCCACGAACTTTTCCGCGTCATGGGCATCGACCAGCTGGCGCAACTCATCCCGCACCACCCGGACTGACCGGCGCTTGCCGCCGGCACGCCAACCAGGACGGGCCCGGCAATCCCCCGGTGGCGCTTTCCGCAATCCAGCGTCTTTTTCAGGATCCCACCCGCTCATGGAACAATATCGCGGCACCACCATTCTCTCCGTCCGCCGGGGCAGCGACGTCGCCCTCGGCGGTGACGGCCAGGTCACCCTCGGCAACATCGTCATCAAGTCCACCGCGCGCAAGGTCCGGCGGCTATACCAGGAAAAGGTGCTGGCCGGTTTCGCCGGCGGCACCGCCGACGCCTTCACCCTGTTCGAACGCTTCGAAGCCAAGCTCGACAAGCACTCCGGGCATTTGCTGCGCAGCGCGGTCGAGCTCGCCAAGGACTGGCGCACCGACCGCATGCTGCGACGCCTCGAAGCCATGCTGGCGGTGGCCGACCATGAGCACTCCCTCATCATCACCGGCAACGGCGATGTGCTCGAGCCAGAACTCGGCATCGCCGCCATCGGCTCAGGCGGCGCCTTCGCCCAATCCGCCGCCCGCGCGCTGCTGGAAAACACCGACCTGCCCCCACTTGAAATCGTCAAAAAGAGCCTCACCATCGCGGGAGACATCTGCATCTATTCGAACCAGAATCACGTGATCGAAACCCTGTGAATCGGCTCGCCGCTCACTCTTTTCCGCTCACCGCCCACCCGTCATGACCCCGAAAGAAATCGTCCACGAACTCGACAAGCACATCGTCGGCCAGGCTGCCGCCAAGCGTGCGGTCGCGGTCGCGCTGCGCAACCGCTGGCGCCGCCAGCAGGTCGCCGAACCGCTGCGCCAGGAAATCACGCCGAAAAACATCCTCATGATCGGCCCGACCGGCGTCGGCAAGACCGAGATCGCACGCCGCCTGGCGCGGCTCGCCAACGCGCCCTTCATCAAGATCGAGGCGACCAAGTTCACCGAGGTCGGCTACGTCGGCCGCGACGTCGACACCATCATCCGCGACCTGATGGAAACCGCGATCAAGGACCTGCGCGCGCAGGCCACGTCGAAGGTGAAATTCCGCGCCGAGGAGGCTGCCGAGGAGCGCGTTCTCGACGCGCTGCTGCCACCGCCGCGCAGCGTCGGCTTCGGCGAACCCGAGCCGCCACGCGAGGAAGGCGCGGCGCGCCAGCGCTTCCGCAAGATGCTGCGCGAGGGCCAGCTCGACGACAAGGAAATCGAGATCGAACTCGCCGCGGCTAGCCCCGGCATGGAAATCTTCACTCCGCCGGGGATGGAGGACCTGTCGCAGCAGCTGCAGGGCATGTTCGCCAACCTCGGGCAGAGCCGTCGGCAGACGCGCAAGCTGAAAGTACGCGAAGCCATGAGGCTCTTGACCGAGGAAGAAGCCGGGCGCCTGATCAACGACGAGGACACCAAGCAGCAGGCACTCGAAGCCGTCGAGCAGAACGGCATCGTGTTCCTCGACGAAATCGACAAGATCGCCACCCGCAGCGACGCCCACGGCAGCGACGTATCGCGCCAGGGCGTGCAGCGCGACCTGCTGCCGCTGATCGAAGGCACCACCGTGTCGACCAAGTACGGCATGGTGAAGACCGACCACATCCTGTTCATCGCCAGCGGTGCGTTCCACCTGTCGAAGCCGTCCGACCTCATCCCCGAGCTGCAGGGCCGACTGCCGATCCGCGTCGAACTGCAGGCCTTGAGCGTGGACGACTTCGAACGCATCCTGACGTCGACCGATGCCTGCCTCACGCGCCAGTACGAGGCCCTGCTGTCGACCGAAGGCGTCACCCTGAAATTCACTCCCGACGGCATCCGCCGCATCGCCGAGATCGCCTTCGAGGTCAACGAACGCACCGAGAACATCGGCGCACGCCGCCTTCATACCGTGATGGAGAAGCTGCTCGAGGACATTTCCTTCGACGCCGGCAACATCACTGGCGAATATGTCGTCGATGCCGACGCAGTCACCACACGCCTGGCCATGCTCGCCGCGCGCGAGGATCTGGCACGCTACGTTCTCTGATTCCGTTCACCGCTCACTCAAAGCAATGAAACCCGAAACCAACCAACCCCTCGAAACCCGCGGCAAGTTCCTCTCCACCATCCTGTTCGGCAGCCGCTGGCTGCAGGTGCCGCTCTATCTCGGCCTGATCGCCGCGCAGCTCGTCTACGTCGTGCATTTCATGGTCGAGCTGGAGCATCTCGTCGTCGGCACCTTTACGCTCACCGAAGAGAAGATCATGCTCATCGTGCTGGGCCTGATCGACGTGGTGATGATCTCCAACCTGCTCATCATGGTCATCGTCGGCGGCTATGAGACTTTTGTCTCGCGCCTCAACCTCGAAGGCCACCCCGATGAGCCCGAGTGGCTGTCGCACGTCAACGCCAACGTGCTCAAGGTCAAGCTTGCCACCGCCATCATCGGCATTTCTTCGATCCACCTCCTGAAGACCTTCATCAACGCGCCCAACCTCGACGACAAGGTCATGCTGTGGCAGACGGTCATCCACATGGCCTTCATCGTGTCGGCAGTGTCGATCGCCTACATCGACAGGCTGATGCCGCATCCCGCCAAGCACTGATGTCCGCGCGCCGGCAGCAGCCCATCGCTGCCGCGCTAATGCCGCCATCGACATTACTTATTTGGCTGACTCCCTCGGCAGGCGGAAAATTACGCGGTTGAATCACGTTGATCTGGAGACATACCCATGGCCACCCGCGACACTCTCGCTCCCGAAGAATCCAAATGCGCCAGCGGCGCCGACTACGCCGCGCTGGCGCTGCAGGCCCTGCAGGAACCCGCCGATGCAGCCTATGCCAAGGAGCTGATGGACCGCGTGGCGGACGACTGCCAGTTCACCAAGGACCTGGCCGCCTGCGCCATCGTCTACAAGGCGCTGGGCGAGCAGGGCCGCGCCGAGGAACTGCTGCAGACCGCCGAGGACTACTGCATGTCGGGCGAGGAGCAGATCGCGCTGGCCGAGGCCAAGTTCAAGGTACTGGGCGACAAGGCGGCGGCGGTGGGCGCCTATGAAAAGGCGCTGAAGGAAACCGGCAACCTCGACCCGCTGATCGATCTGGCGAAGAACGTGATGAACGTGATCGCCGACAGCGCGTTTGCGAAGAAGGTACTGGAAAAGGCCGAGGCGAAAATCTCGCGTGCGGTGGAATACAGCAAGCTGGCGGCGGCCTCGGCCGAGCACCTGCTCGACAAGG
Organism: Pseudomonadota bacterium; assembly: GCA_021802595.1. Next base: position 2,476 of record JAJZRT010000271.1, on the reverse strand, counting down.
ATTACGCCGCGGCGATCTTCACCAAGGCCGGCGAGAAGCTCTCCAGTGTGCCCGACCTGCTGTCGCTGGCGGGCGAAGTGACCAAGACGCTGGGCGACCCGGCGCGCGCCAAGGCGCTGTACGAGCGTGCCCTGGCCGGCGCCACCGATTTCAATGCCGCGAAGACGCTGATCGAATCGGCCAAACAGGCGGGCGATGCGGCCTTCATGCAGTCCGCCCTGAAAAAGGCAGGCGACCTGGCGACCGCGACCGGCGAATACATCGAACTGGCCGAAGGGCTGGCAGGCGTGGGTGACAAACCGGGTGCTGCCGCGCTGCTCGACAAGGCAGAGGACGCCGTCGCCGGCCTCGACGAAATGCAGAAGCTGGTTGCCGCGGTCGAAGCGCATCTGGCCGACGACACCGAACGCCTGGCCCGCGTCAAGGCCAAACTGGAAAAGCGCCAGGCCAACCACGCGCGCTATCTCGAATTCCAGCAGCTCGAAAAGGATGCCACCAGCGTCAAGCAGTTCCTCGCGCTGGCCGAACGCGTGCGCCTGGAACTGGAGGATCCGTTCTATTCCGCCAAGCTGATCGAAGCCGCCGAGAAGCTGCTCGATGGCACCAGTTACCAGTTCTCGCGCTACAAGCCGATCCTGCTGGCGGTGGACAAGAACCTGGACGACACCGACTGGCTCTCCCGCCTGCTCGACCGCGCAGCCGAGAACGCCACCGACTTCATCGCATTCAAGGACCTGGTGGTCACCGCCGCGCACCTGCAGCACCGCGAACTGGGCGTCGCCAAGGCGCGCGCCTACCTTGCCGCGCGCGAAGCTGCGCTGGCAGCAGACGCCAACGCCACGGTATACGACATCGCCAAACTTGCCGAAGCGAGCTTCGCCGCGACGCAGGATGCGACGGAGGCCGGGCGTCTGCTCGAGACCGCGCGCGCCCAGGCCAGGGATCACTTTGCGCTGACTCACATCGGACGGCTGTATGCCGCCATGGGCAACAGCGCCCGTGCGGACGAGCTGTATGCCGCGGCCGCGGCCGCCTGTCCGAATGGCGACGCCTGCATCCAGTTCATCGACCGCCTGAAAGGGTTTGCCCTGCCGGCCGCGACACTGAAAAAGTGGTACGCAGAATGCGGCACGCATCTGAGCAAGCCGGCCGACAAGCTGCGCTGGGCGGAAGGCATCGCCGATGCGCTCAACGACAAGGTCTGGGCAAGCGAGGTGTATGGCCAGATCGCGGGCCAGTTCAGCGGCGCCGAGGCTGCGCGCTTCGAACTGTCCCGCCGCTCGCGCGCCGACCTGAATTATTTCGGTGCCAAACGCCGCCACTGAAACACCGAAATACCCCTGAAAACAGCCCGGTTGCACGGGCTGTTTTTATTTGTACACTCCAGATAAAGCTGTCTTCCGGAGCGCGTCATGCTTGAACTGTCTGCCCTCATCGACACGGTGCAAAAGAATTGCACCATCGCCGACGCCCGCCACGCGCGCGACATGACGATGTGTACCTTCCTGCTGGAAATGCGCGAGTACTACCGCTGGGAAATGGAAATCCCCTACGGGGCACGCCTGCCAAAGGACGAACTCGGCGACTGGCTGAACGCGCGAGAGAGCCTGTGGGACGCGGTCGAGGAAGAGGATTTCGCGCCGCTGCCGCTCACCGAATCCGGCATCGACCCGTTCGAGGCCGACGACATCAACCGCGCGCTGATCCCGCAGGGGCTGGTCTACAGCAGCGGGCTGGGGCACTTCCGCAAGCCGCATTTCGTGCTGGCCGAACTCAAGCGTGCGGAAGTGCGCGACGGCGTGCAGGTGCTGGTGGCCGGCTGCGAATACGCTCGCGACCTGATCGCGCCGCCGGCGGCGATGCGCGACGGCGCCATCTTCCTGCGCATGGATGCGGTGCGCCGCCTGCTGTGGAACAAGTACGAAGAATGGCAGTGGAAGGAAAAGGACACCGCGCTGGGACGCGCGTTTGCGCATTACGATTTCGAGCGCGACATCGAACGCGGCCTCGACCGCATGGCCGAGGCTGAGAGCGAGGCCATGATCCTGCACGAGATCGGCGAGGCGCGCGCCGAAACGCTGCTGGGAGAGGAGTGGAACGCCATGCTCGGCCAGCTCACCTCGCGGCACGCCGAACTGCTGGCGCGCGCGGTACGCGACCATCTGGCCGATTGCCTGGTGACGCTGCCGACGCTGCTCGAGCGCGAGGCCATCGGCTCACTGCATTTCTACCTGGCTAATCTTTCGGGGCTGCGCCGCGCCCTGTTCCCGGCATTGTCGCTGGCATACGAAAACTGGCTCGATAGCGGCGCCACCACCCGGCTCGCCTCGGTGGTAAAGGCCGCCGAGGCGCACTGGCTGGATGTGGCGCGCCGGCTGGCAACCCCCTGTCGCAGCGAGCCGGCGCAGGCAGACGCCCGGATCAACGCACTGGCCGTCGGCGACCTGGCCGCCCTGAAGCTGTAGTCGCCAGCGCG
>JAJZRT010000270.1 GCA_021802595.1 Pseudomonadota bacterium | reverse complement strand
GCTCGATTTCAAGGCCAGGGGCGGACAGTTCCTCAAGATCGATCCCGGTGCCGGCAAGCTGCTCGGCGTGCTGAGCCTGCAATCGTTGCCGCGCCGGTTGAACTTCGATTTCCGTGATATCTTCAATGAAGGCTATGCCTTCGACGATATCGGCGCCACGCTGCGGATTGCGCGCGGCGTGGTCTACAGCGACGACTTCAGGATGCGTGGGCCGGCGGCCAAGGTCAACATGTCGGGCCTTGCCGACCTCAATCAGGAAACCGTGCAGCTGCGGGTGAAGGTGATTCCGAAACTGTCCGAAGGCGTGGCGGTGGCCGGCGCCCTGCTCGGCGGGCCGCTGGCAGGGGTGGGCGCGCTGGCGGCGCAGAAGCTGTTGCGCGACCCGATCGAGGAAGTCATCAGCCAGGAATACATGGTGACCGGATCGTGGCAGGCCCCCGATGTTCAGCGACTGCCCAAGGCGAAGGCCAAAACTGAAAATCCTGTGTCCGAACCCTGATTGTGGAACCCGACCATGACGACAAAAAAAACCGCTAAACCCACCGTTGCCCGTTCCAAGGGGGCGCAAGTCAAGAAGCCGGCCCTGCAGGCGGGCACCGTGCGGGTGGCCGCCATCCAGATGGCGTCGGGCCCGAATGTCTCGGCCAACCTGGCCGAAACCGAACGCCTGATCGAACTGGCGGTCGACGCGGGCGCGCGGCTGATCGTGCTGCCGGAATTTTTCTGCATCATGGGGATGAAGGACGCCGACGTGGTGAAGGTGCGCGAGGCCGAGGGCCACGGCCCGATCCAGTCCTTCCTGGCGCGCGTGGCGAAGAAGCACAAGATCTGGCTGATCGGCGGTTCGGTTCCGCTGGAAGCCGGCGCGGCCAACAAGGTGCGCAACAGCTGCCTGGTCTACGACGAGCGCGGCAAGCAGGTGGCGCGCTACGACAAGATCCACCTGTTCGGCCTCGACCTCGGCAACGAGCGTTATCAGGAAGCCAAGCTGATCGAGCCGGGCGACAAGGTCGTCGTCGTCAACAGCCCGTTCGGCCGCATCGGCCTGTCGATCTGCTACGACCTGCGCTTCCCCGAGCTGTACCGCGCCATGCCCGACGTCGACATCATCGTGGTGCCGTCGGCCTTTACCGCTACCACCGGACGCGCGCACTTCGAGACGCTGATTCGCGCGCGCGCGATCGAGAACCTCGCCTACGTGATCGCGCCGGCGCAGGGCGGCTACCACCTGTCGGGCCGCGAAACCCACGGCGACAGCATGATCGTCGACCCCTGGGGCGTGGTGCTCGACCGCCTGCCGCGCGGCTCCGGCGTCGTTATCGCCAACATCAACCCGGCCTACCAGGCCAGTCTCAGGAAGAGCTTGCCCGCGCTGCAGCACCGCTTCATCCAGTGCCAGCAGATCCAGGTCGACGTGGTCGAGCGCCGCGTCGTGGCCAAGCGCGAGCCCGGCAAATAATTCAGGACATCATCATGAACCCCACCGACGCCTTCGTCCCCATTCAAACCGCCGAGCAGCTGTTCCATTCCGCCGAGGCCACGCTGCTGACGCCGAACGGGCTCGACGCCGACAAGCTTGCGCCGGTGTTCGGCCGCCTGCTGACCCACGACGTCGACTACGCCGACCTGTATTTCCAGTACTCGCGTTCCGAAGGCTGGAGCCTGGAAGAAGGCCAGGTCAAATCCGGCAGCTTCAACATCGACCAGGGCGTCGGCGTGCGCGCGATCTCGGGCGAAAAGACTGCGTTCGCCTATTCCGACGACATCAGCCTCGACGCGCTCGGCGCTGCCGCCGATGCCACCCGTGCCATCGCGCGCGCCGGGCAGGCGCGCAGCACCGCCATAGCCAAGCGTGCCGAAGGCCGTGTGCTGTACAACGCGGTCGACCCGCTGGTCTCGCTGGCCGACGCCGACAAGGTCGCCCTGCTGGAACGCCTGGAAAAAAAGGCGCGCGCGATGGACCCGCGCGTCATCCAGGTGATGGCGAGCCTTGCTTCCGAATACGAAGTCATCTTCGTCGCCCGTTCCGACGGCCATCTGGCCGCCGACGTGCGCCCGCTGGTGCGCCTGTCGCTGCAGGTCATCGCCGAGCAGGACGGCCGCCGCGAGCAGGGCTCGGGCGGCGGCGGCGGCCGCTTCGACTACAGTTATTTCACCGACGACATCCTGGAAAAGTACGCGCGCCAGGCCGTGCACCAGGCCAGCGTCAACCTCGATGCCCGCCCCGCGCCCGCCGGCAGCATGACCGTCGTGCTCGGTTCCGGCTGGCCCGGTATCCTGCTGCACGAAGCGATCGGCCACGGACTGGAAGGCGACTTCAACCGCAAGGGCAGCTCGGCGTTCTCCGGCCGCATTGGTGAAAGAGTGGCGGCGCCCGGCGTCACCGTCATCGATGACGGCACCATCCCGCTGCGCCGGGGTTCGCTCAACGTCGACGATGAAGGCAACCCCACCCAGCGCACCGTGCTGATCGAGGACGGCATCCTCACCGGCTACATGCAGGACATGATGAACGCCCGCCTGATGGGCATGCCCATCACCGGCAACGCACGGCGCGAGTCCTACGCCCACCTCACCATGCCGCGCATGACCAACACCCTGATGCTCAATGGCGACAAGCCGCCGCACGAAATCATCGCCTCGGTGAAGAACGGTCTCTACGCCGTCAACTTCGGCGGTGGCCAGGTCGACATCACCAGTGGCAAGTTCGTCTTCTCCGCCGCCGAGGCCTACATGATCGAGGACGGCAAGATCACCTACCCCGTCAAAGGCGCCACCCTCATCGGCAACGGCCCCGAAGTGCTGACGCGCGTCTCCATGATCGGCAACGACATGGAGATGGATTCGGGCGTGGGAACGTGTGGGAAAGAAGGACAGAGCGTGCCGGTGGGCGTGGGACAGCCGACGCTGCGGATCGACGGCTTGACGGTGGGGGGGACAGCGTAAGGCTGGCCCACATGTTTGAAATCGTCGGTGCAATCACGGCGATCGAAACCATTGCCGAAGGTTCCGGTATTCGGGAACGTCCCCGATTGGAAAAGATTTACGGCAAAGGCAACTGGAAGAAAAAGAAAGGGTTTGCCGATATCCGCTTGGGTCACGGCGAAACCGTCCGCGCTGAAATATGCTGAAATACACTGGTACGAGGCGCACGGAATCGGCAAGGTCGAACACAAGATCAAGCGGTTGCCATGAGCGAAAATCGTTTTGTCGTCTGTCTTTCAAACGAGGGCTACCCCGCCTCGCTGGAGCCGCGCAAACTCTACGAGTGGCTGGACGACCCGCAGGCCGAGTCCAAGGCATGCTGCGGATCATCGACGAGTCTGGCGAGGACTACCTTTACCCGAAGGCGTTTTTTGCCCAGGTCGCCGTGCCGGGTGAATTGGCGGAGCGGCTGCACAAGATGACGGCGTGGATTCCGGTCTTGGCGGAAAAGGGTGTTTGATTCTATATCCACAGGGGTGTTCATACGGACCGCATTGGTGATTAGGGAAGCGCTGAACAAGTCCTTCGACAAGCTCACCACGGACGGCAACTTGTTGATTCCGTTCGTGGTGAGCCTGTCGAACCATGAGCGGAATCAACTTGTTCAGCGCATCCTTAGGTCGATGAATAGCGAAGGCATTAATGGAACCTGATGTAATTGGTGCGACTTTGGTCGCATTGCTTCTACTCTTTTCGATTGCCGGCTTCGTATGGGTTTTCGGGCTGTCCGGTGGAATAAAGGTACTTCCGTTGATGATTGGCGCATCCGGAGCGATTGTGTGGGGATGGTGGCAGTTAGTTAAGAAGCGCAAATAAACATCATTAAGCTCTGGTAGGGGGCAATAACCGGTAAGGCGGCGAACGCTGGTTCGATGAGATGATTAAAAAAATCCTGATCTACGGCATAGTGGTTTTTGTCGTATACAAAGGTCTGAGTTTCTATACGACGTACACCACAGCCGAGAAAGCCCTGAATTGTGGAGGCCAGTTCGGGCTACTGCAGGGTGTGAAAAAGCCCGAACGGACCCGTGAACAGTATTTGCTGAGCGCCAAGGCATGGCGTTGCGTGAAGCGGGATCAAAACATCGTGGAAGCGCTGTTTTTCAAGATACCCGACACATGGATCAATCCCCCGCGTCCGTATGTTGATCCGCCATTTACGCCAGAGGAGTTGGCTGATGGTTCCGGGATTGATCGGAGCATACAGAAGGACCTACGCGCACTGGCAATAGTCTACGAGGACGAAAGCGGTAGCTTAAACAGGATAATGAGCCTGTTGGCCACGAGTGATAAAAACAAGCTGGGTACGCAGGAAATTGGCCAGAGATATGGTGAAGTCTCTGGCGAGCTTAGGTCGATAGCAGCCAGGTTTTCTACGGCACATCCCAGCACAAGGCAGGTCGATGAACCACACCAAGAATTAATCGGCTCTCTAAATCAGATCGCTTCGGATGGGCAAGAGCTTGGCTCGCTGTTTGTTTCCATTAACAAGGATCTTGAAGAGACCGATTCCATTTTGGCGCTGCCAAAAAGTGAAATTGCTGAAAATAGAGGCAAGTTGCTCGAAATACGGGATCGATTGACCCGTGCCGAGGCCAGGCTCCATATGAAGCTTAAGATATTGGAAAAGAATAGGGATAACGCGCTGGCGGCCTTGGATAAATTGGAGGCGTTAGCCAGAAAACATGGCGTTAGCTTAAGTACGTAGATCGCAACTGATGATGGGCGGCATTGCGTTGGATGTGCGTCGCAACACAAGTGCTTAAATGGTCCATGCATTGCCGTCCTGGTTTTGCTACTTCCCCACCGCGACCGACTGCCTCATGCGTCGATCCATCCGCCGCAGCAGCATCACGCCACCGCCGGAACTGATCGCCCCCTTCCACGCCTCCGCTGTCGCACCAATTTGCGGCATGCCGCCCCGCCCATGCACTGTGGCTGAGCGCAGCTCCATGCGCACACCCGGCGGGATTCCCTCAAGCCATTGAATTCATTGCGCTGTGCTCCCTTGGCACAGACCCTGCTGGAAGACAGGGCGAGGAGTCATCATGTCTGTCATTTCATCTGTCTGCTGTTATTGCGGCACCGGCTGCGGGGTGCTGATCGAGGCCGACGCCGGGAAGATTACCGGCGTGCGCGGCGATCCGGCGCATCCGGCCAACCGCGGCAAGTTGTGTACCAAGGGGGCGACGCTAGCCCTGTCGGCGGCCGCGGGCGGGCGTGCGCTTTACCCCGAACTGCGTGCCGACAGGACCCTGCCGCGCCAGCGCGTGAGCTGGGACACGGCGCTCGACCATGTGGCCGGGAAGTTCCGTGCAGTCATCGACGAGCACGGCCCCGACGCTGTCGCCTTCTATATCTCTGGCCAGCTCACCACCGAGGCCTACTACGTCTTCAACAAGCTCGCCAAGGGGCTGATAGGCACCAATAACGTCGACACCAATTCGCGCCTCTGCATGTCGTCCGCCGTGGCGGGCTACAAGGCCACGCTGGGGGCCGATTCGCCGCCGGGCTGCTACGACGACATCGATCACGCCGGCACGATCTTCATCGCCGGCTCGAACACGGCATATGCGCACCCGATCCTGTTCCGCCGTATCGAGGCGGCACGCAAGGCGAATCCCGACCTCCGGCTGGTGGTGGTCGACCCGCGCCGCACCGACACCGCCGAGGAGGCCGACCTGCATCTCGCCATCCTGCCCGGCACCGATGTGGCGCTGTATCACGCCATGCTGAACGTGATGCTGTGGGAGGAACTGATCGACCGCGCCGCCATCGCCGCCCACACCGAAGAGATCGGAA
>JAJZRT010000269.1 GCA_021802595.1 Pseudomonadota bacterium | reverse complement strand
GGGCTGCAGGACGCGGCGTTGACGCCGACCCCGGTCTGGCCGGGCTGATTCTCATCGCCCAGTTTCACAACATTCCCGCGGACGCCGCGTCCATCCGCCATCAGGCTGGGCGCCCCGGTGACGCCTTGTTGACCACCACAGACCTGCTGCTGGCGGCCAAGGCACTGGGCCTCAAGGCCAAACTCGTGCGCTTGAACCCGGAGCGCCTGGCACACACCCCTTTGCCTTGCCTGGCGCTGCAGGACGACGGCCGCCACATCGTGCTGGCCCGGGTCGACGACGTCAAGGCGCTGATCTTTGATCCCGCCACGGGGCAGAACCAGATCCTCACGCGCGAGCAGCTCCACGCCCGCTGGGGCGGCCAGGCGATGCTGTTCACCTCCCGGGCGTCGCTGGCCGGGGAACTGGCGCGCTTTGACTTCTCCTGGTTCATCCCGGCCGTGGTCAAGTACCGCCGCCTGCTGCTCGAGGTGTTTGGCCTGTCGCTCGTGCTGCAACTCTTCGCGCTGCTGACCCCGCTGTTCTTCCAGGTCGTGGTCGACAAGGTGTTGGTCAACGGTGCGCAGTCCACCCTGATGGTCATCGGCATCGCCTTCGTCGCCAGCTCCATCTTCGAGGTGGTCTTGAGCGGGCTGCGCACCTATGTGTTCTCCCACACCACCAACCGCATCGACGTCGAATTGGGGGCGCGGCTGTTTCGCCACCTGCTGGGCCTGCCCCTGCCGTACTTCGGCGCGCGCCGCGTGGGCGACACCGTGGCGCGCGTGCGCGAGCTGGAGAGCATCCGCAACTTCCTCACCGGCCAGACCCTCACCTCGGTGATCGACGTGCTGTTCTCCGGCATCTTCCTGGCCGTCATGCTGCTGTATAGCTGGAAGCTCACGCTGCTGGTGGCCCTCTCCTTGCCGGTGTACGTGCTCATCTCGGCCCTGCTGGTGCCGCCGCTGCGCACGCGGCTGAACGAGAAGTTCGCCCGCGGCGCCGACAACCAGTCCTTCCTGGTCGAGACCGTCTCCGGCATCGAGACCATCAAGTCCATGGCCGTGGAACCCCAGTTCACCCACCACTGGGACAAGCAACTGGCCAGCTATGTGACGGCGGGGTTCCGCGTCACGACCCTGGCCAACCTGGGCCAGCAGCTCATCCAGCTCATCGGCAAGCTGGTCAATGTCGGCATCCTGTGGTGGGGCGCCCAGCTCGTCATCGCGGGCAAGCTCTCGGTTGGGGAACTCGTGGCTTTCAACATGCTGGCCGGGCGGGTGTCGGGCCCCATCCTGCGCCTGGCCCAGCTCTGGCAGGACTTCCAGCAGGTGGGCATCTCCATGCAGCGCCTGGGCGACATTCTCAACACCCGCACCGAGGTCACGCAGAACCGCCAGGCGCTGCCGCAGTTGCACGGCAAGATCGCGTTCGAGAACGTGAGCTTTCGCTACACGCCCGACGGGCAGCCGGTCCTCAACGGCATCAACCTGGAGATCGCCCCCGGCGAGATCATCGGCATCGTCGGGCGCTCCGGCTCGGGCAAGAGCACGCTGACCAAGCTGCTGCAGCGCCTGTACCTGGCCGAGTCCGGACGCATCCGCATCGACGACATCGACCTGGGGCTGGCCGACCCCGCCTGGCTGCGCCGCCAGGTCGGCGTGGTGCTGCAGGAGAACTTGCTGTTCAACCGCAGCATCCGCGACAACATCGCCCTGACCCAGCCCGCGGTCAGCCTGGACGCGGTCATCCAGGCCGCCAAGCTGGCCGGCGCGCACGACTTCATCGGCGAACTCCCCGAGGGCTATGACACCCGGGTGGGCGAGCACGGCGCCAACCTCTCGGGCGGGCAGAGGCAGCGCATCGCCATCGCCCGCGCCCTGGTGAGCAACCCGCGCATCCTGATCTTTGATGAGGCCACCAGCGCGCTGGACTACGAATCCGAACGCATCATTCAGGACAATATGCGCGCCATCTGCCAGGGGCGCACGGTCATCATCATCGCCCACCGGCTGTCGGCCGTGCGCGTGGCGCATCGCATCGTGGCGATGGACCGCGGCCGCATCATCGAGGCCGGCTCGCATGCCGACCTGCTGGGGCAGGATGGTTATTACGCCGGCATGGTCCGGATGCAGGCGGCCTGAGATGACGATGCGCATGCTCGCTGTGCGGGATCTGCTGCAACGCTATGGCCAAGTCTGGCGCGCGTCCTGGCAACTGCGCCACGAACTCAGCGGGCCGCAGCGCCACGCGCATGAACTGGCCTTCCTGCCGGCGCATCTGGAGCTGGTCGAGACGCCGGTGCACCCCGCGCCGAAGTGGACGGCGCGACTGATCGTGCTGTTTGCCACGCTCACGGTGCTGTGGGCCCTGTTCGGCAAGATCAATGTCGTCACCACGGCCCAGGGCAAACTGGTGCCCAAGGGCGATGTCAAGGTGGTGCAGTCCATGGACACCGGCACCGTGCACGGCATCCTGGTGCACGACGGCCAGTGGGTGCGCCAGGGCGACCCGCTGATCGAACTCGACGCCACCCAGGCCGGGGCCGACCTCGACAAAGCCCGCGCCACGCTGCTGGACGCCGAACTCACCGCCGCGCGATCGCAGGCCCTGCTGACGGCGCAAAGCGTGCAGCGCCCGCCGCATGTCGCCATGGTGGCTGGTGTGGACCATGCTCATCAGGCCGAGGCCCAGCGCCTGGCCGACGCGCAGTATGCCGAACTGCAGGAGAAGCTTGCCTCACAGCAAGCCGACCTGCTGCACCGCCAGGACGAGCTACTGTCGACCCAGCAGACCATCGACAAGCTGCGGAGAACCGCACCCTTGGCCGCCCAGGTGGCCCAGTCTTACGCCGCGCTGGTGAAGGACAACTATGTGGCGCGACAGGACTACCTGCAAAAGGAGCAGGACAGCATCAACCAGACCGGGGAACTGGCCGCGCAGCGCAGCCACGCGCTGGCCCTGCAGGCGGCCATCACCCAGCAGCAGCGCGACATGGCCACCACGGTGGCGCAGTTCCGCCGCGAGCAGCTCGACCAGTTGAACAAAGCGCAGCAACAAGTCCAACAAAGCCGCCAGGATCTGGCCAAGGCGCAGCAGCGCGCCACCCGGCTCGTGCTGCGCGCCCCGGTCAGCGGCACGGTGCAGCAGCTCGCCGTGCATACCGTGGGCGGCGTGGTCAGCCAGGCCAAACCCCTGATGGAGATCGTGCCGGACGACACCCTGGAGGTGGAGGCCAAGGTGTCGAACAAGGACATCGGCTTCGTGCGCGCCGGGCAAACCGCGGCGGTGAAGCTGGAGACCTTCTCCTTCACCCGCTATGGCGTTCTGCACGGCGCGGTGCGCCAGGTCTCCAACGACGCCGAGACGACCAAGAAGCAGACCTTGGTGTTCCCGGTGCGCATCCACCTTGACGCCAACCGCATGTGGGTGGACGGCCACTGGGTCCAGCTCTCCCCCGGCATGGCGGTGACGGTGGACATCAAAACTGGGCGGCGCAGCGTGGCAGATTACTTTCTGAGTCCGCTGATGAAAACAGCAGAGGATAGTTTGCATGAACGGTGAATGCCACGACAAGTCGAGTAATGAGCCCAGTAGTAAGCAATCCCAATATAGTCGAGGAGTGATATGTCTCAGATCAGTCGTGTGAACGATTTCTCAGCTTTCGCTATCCGAACAGGCGATAAAACATCGTTTTTGTCATTACGTCAGAGACTTGACGTGCTGCGATTTCTGTCGGTGGCGATCCTCCTCCTTGCGGTCGGCACATCGGATTGCCTGGCCAAAGTTATGACTGCCGGCAAACTCGTTGGAGGCCCTGCGTATCCGCTCTCAGGCGCTCCACCTTCCATTGGGAATATTGGCGGGGTTGATCTCTCCATTCCGCAAAACTACCTCCTCTCCAGCGTGGTGTATGCAGGAGAGGATTCGTGGACGTTTAGCGCTAAAAAACAAACTCCTAGTTACAAGCGTGCCATCGACAACTTCGGGATACTCTTGAGATTGTCAAATCTCGAACCGATCAAGAGCCAAGCAGACTGGCAGGACTGGCTGAAATCCCTTAACACCACCAAGCCATTTCTATATGAAACCTGGCTGACGGCCGGAATTTCTGGAAGATATTATCCGCCAGATGGGACGTATAAGAAAATCATTCCTTTTTGGCTGAGCAGTTCCGCCGGCTTTGGCCCATTCAATATTAAGGCGCCAAGTGAATTTGGCTTGACGCATTATTTGATCAAGAAAAAAATGCCAGAATCCCCGGATGAAATCTATTTCGATAGCGGGACTTGGAAAAACCTAATTACCTGCGAGACCACTACATCTAAAATTCGCCAAATAGGCACATTTTCGTCTTGTACCGATCGGTTTTTACTTCCGGAGATTCATGTGGTGGTTGATGCAGATTTTTCAAAGGACGATTTGTATCGATGGCGAGAGATTCAATCCCGAATCAAAGAAATCATTGATTCGTTTATTGCCAAACCCAAGTTGAATTAATCTGATAATTGGAGGAATCATGGCGCAAACACTGACTTTGACGCAACTTCAGGCCGCCCAGAAACTCATCGCCAACGGCGATCTGAATGGATTTTATCAATACATGCATTTAATGGGCTACAACTATGCCGGTTTGGCGGGCGATGTCGTTACGGATGAATATCCTACGGGAACGACCGCCAGTGACTATCTGATTGATTATGCAAAGAGCCAAGGGGTTACAGTCACTCCGGCACTGCTTCTCACGATTGAGTCGCAATTGGCAACGGCATACATAACAGTGCTGGAAGCTGCGGCAAAAGCATCGCCGTCGCAGTCGGTAAGCTCAGATATTACTTTTGTGCAGGCCTTGAATTTTCACACCCAGGTATTTCAAAACAATGGACTTAACGCGGCTGCATGGACCCTCGATGTGCCATATCAAGTCCTAGGTCAATCGGCCATGGACGCCTATTGGAGCACCCTCACTGGAACTGAAATAGGTGCTGCCGCAATTGCGAATGGTTCGCTATCGATGCAGATGGTGGAAGCGGCGTTTCGCGGGAATGCTCAAGCGAAAGAGTGGCTACTAGAAAACGCCGCGAATGGGTCAGTAGACGGAGCCATGCTATCGATTGACAAAATCTCTCCGTTTGCATCGATCCTCTTAAATGCCGTGTCGCCGAATCCGTTAATATCGCTCCATACCTCTCAATTCTTCAATTTGACAGAACTGTTGGATGAAGCGATTTCAACGAATAGCTCAGGCAGCGCGGGAGTTTCGGGTCAATCCGGTGCGAATAACTCCTACACAGTGACGTTAGACCCTCCAGATGTTAGCTTCAGCATTACATACGCTGAAAATGGCGCCATTTCCAATGAAAGCTGGACAAATCCGATCGGGGCGCAAGGATCGTTATCTTATGCTCCGGACGGTTCATCGACAGGCACGGTGACCTACGCCGACGGCAACTACGCCACGACGCTCGACGACGGCCAGGGCAACATCACCACCGACTACTACACCAAGGACGGCGTGGAGATCCGCTCCACCTGGGTGCATTCGGATGGCACGTCAGGAACTGTGAATCAATATGCGGATGGCCTGACTCTGATGCCTGGCGGTGGGCCCTACCCGGTTCCTACCACGGCGTCGAGCGTGGTGCAGAACCCGGACGGTAGTTACACCACCGTCGACCGGAATGCGCAGAACCAGTCGGTCACCACCAATTTTGCCGCTAACGGCAGTCAAACATCGCAATCCACCGGCACCGGGACCGGCGCGAACGATTTGACCGTCGCCAGTTCTTCAGCGGCCGTGGTTGCAAACCTCAATGGC
>JAJZRT010000268.1 GCA_021802595.1 Pseudomonadota bacterium | reverse complement strand
ACGGCAGCTTTGAACGAGCAGTTCGGCGAAAGCGCGCGGCTGGAAGCGGCGATACGCGAGAATCTGGCGAGGCTGGGTTATGGCGGGTAAGTGGCATACGCGCGCGCTCGGCGACTTGACGGTCAACCACGACAGTAAACGAAAGCCCGTCAAAGAAGCTGATCGCAGACCCGGGCCGTATCCTTATTACGGTGCTTCAGGTATCGTCGACTATGTTGACGAATATCTGATTGATGGCGACTACTTGCTGATCGCCGAAGATGGCGAAAACTTGCGCACACGCCAGACACCGATTGCCTTCATGGCGAGGGGCAAATACTGGGTCAACAACCATGCACATATCGTAACTGGCAACGATATGGCAGATACGCTTTTCTTGATGTACGCGGTACAGGCCGCAGATATAAGTGGCTATCTAACTGGCGCGGTGATGCCGAAGCTCACGCAGGGCAATCTAAACAAAATTCAGATTTCCTGCCCTTCGTTGGACGAACAACGCGCCATCGCCCACATCCTCGGCACCCTCGACGACAAGATCGAACTCAACCGCCGCATGAACGAAACGCTGGAGGCCATCGCGCGGGCGATCTTCAAGTCCTGGTTCGTCGACTTCGACCCCGTCCGCGCCAAAGCCAGCGGCGAACCGCCCAAATCCATCTGCCAACGCCTCGGCCTCACCCCCGACCGCCTCGCCCTCTTCCCCGACCGCCTCGTCGATTCCGAACTCGGCGAGATTCCGGAGGGGTGGGAGTGGAGCTCAGTTGGCGAAGAGGTTTCGATTTTCGGTGGTGGCACGCCAAGCACAGCCAATCCAGAATTTTGGAATGGCGAATATGCGTGGGTTACGCCCAAGGATTTGTCCGGCGCCCCTGCAAAGGTGCTAGTTGGTTCAGAGCGAAAAATCACTCAAGCTGGTGTGAAGAAAATCAGTTCAGGCCAACTGCCGATAGGCACTGTTCTCCTTTCATCAAGAGCGCCAATTGGTTATTTGTCGCTGGCAATGATTCCCGTATCAATCAATCAGGGCTTTATCGCCATGGTGTGCGACAAGCGATTGCCGAATACGTATGTTCTGCAATGGGCTATTGAGAATCTTGACGCCATTAAACAAAGAGGAAGCGGAACAACCTTCGCAGAAATCAGTAAGACGAACTTTCGACCAATGGCCGTGCTTGTTCCGGACGAGCATGTGCTGAAAGCGTTTCATCAACACGCCATACCTTTGTATGAGCAAATAACCGAAAAGGTTCGCGAATCGGAGACACTTGGCGCCGTGCGCGACACGCTCCTCCCCAAACTCCTCTCCGGCGAACTGCGCGTGCCGGAAATTGAATCGTCACTGGAGTCCATGACATGACGCAACCCGTTCTTTACCACCTCGGCAAATTTCCGCCTGCGGAACTGGACTGGAAACGTCTTATCCCGTTGATCGGCAAAGCCAACGCCGGTCTTGCCCGTTACGACGGGTTGCTGTCGGCGATTCCCAATGCTGCGGTGCTGCTGTCGCCCTTGACCACGCAGGAAGCGGTGCTGTCGTCGAAGATCGAGGGCACCCATGTCACGATGGGCGAGGTGCTGGAACTGGAAGCGGGCGGCGAGCCGGAGGATGTGACCCAGCCCAAGCGCGACGATGCCGAGGAGATTCTGAACTACCGCATCGCGCTGCGCTCGTGTGTGGATGCGTTGAAGGAGCGCCCGCTATCCCAGCATTTGGTTCGGCAGGCCCACTACCTGCTCATGCAGGGTGTGCGCGGAAAAGAGCAAACGCCGGGGAGCTTCCGCACGGATCAGAACTGGATCGGCCCAAAGGGTTGTCGCATTGAAGAGGCCAGCTTTGTGCCGATTGCACCCGCTCAGCTTGGCTCGGGAATGGATGCATGGGAAGCCTACATGAATGGCGATGGCGAACTGGATTCGTTGGTGCAACTGGCTATCGTGCATGTGGAGTTCGAGGCGCTGCATCCATTCAAGGACGGCAATGGCCGCTTGGGGCGGATGCTGATTCCTTTGTTCCTCTACAAGAAGAACGTTCTCAGCAGCCCCGATTTCTACATGAGCGGCTATCTGGAGGCGCATCGCGAAACCTATCAGGAGCGGCTACGCGCCGTTTCGCGGGATGGCGCATGGACTGACTGGTGTGCTTTCTTCCTGGAGGGGATCGTGGAGCAGTCCGCCGAGAATGAACAGAAGGCGAGAGCTATCCTCGCGCTCTATGAGCAGGTCAAAACCCGGGTTGTTGACCTGACCCATTCGCAACATGCCATCCGGGCGGTGGATTTTCTGTTTCAGAGTCCGATATTCAAAGCGCCCGACTTCACCGAAAAATCCGAGATACCCAGGCCGACGGCTGCCCGCATTCTTGCGATGCTGCGAGAGGATCGGTTGCTTCATGCGCTACGTGAAGGGAGGGGGCGGAGATCAGGAATTTATGCCTTTCGTGAATTGCTGAATGTTGCCGAGGGCCAACGGATTATTTGAGTCTCACGCATGCACTTTTAATCACATAATGTCTCATTTTTAGTTAAATATGAGACACAATATAGGGATTGTTTAATGCGTAAGACGCAAACTCTGACACCTGAAAAAACAATTATCTTATTGATATTTAATGACTTGTTTATTTAGACGCAAATCCAGCCGGACGTGAAATGACCGAAGACGATCTCGAACAACTCGCCCTAACTTGGTTTCAGGATTCCGGCTGGGAATACCGCTGCGGCCCGGACATCGCCCCGGACGGTGACGCGCCCGAGCGCGCCGATTACCGGCAGGTGGCGCGGCATGGCGTGGTGGTGGAAGTGGAAAGCGGCGGCGTTAAGCGCGGCTGGGCGGCAATTGTTTCCAAAATGGAAACGGTTCAGCACTCGTTGCAGGTTTGGGGAATGAGAGGGCAACGCGATGGAAGATGACCGCGGTGAACTGGTGATTTTTCAAGGGGCGGGCCAGCCGGTCGAAGTGCGCTTGGATGCCAAGCACGATACGGTGTGGTTAACCCAAAAGCAGATGGCCGATTTGTTTGAGACTTCGACGGATAACGTCAGTCTGCATCTGAAAAACATCTTTTCGGACGGTGAGTTAAGCGAGGCGGCAACTACCGAGGATTCCTCGGTAGTTCGTCAGGAAGGCAAGCGACAGGTAAGCCGCAGCGTGAAGCATTACAACCTCGATGCCATCATTTCGGTAGGCTACCGTGTTAGTTCCAAACGCGCCGTGCTGTTCCGCCAGTGGGCGACCAAGGTGCTGCGCGAGCACCTGACCCAGGGCTATACGCTGAACCGCCAGCGCTTCGAGCAAAACGCCCGCGAGCTGGAGGCCGCGCTCGCGCTGGTGCGCAAGGCGGCCGCGGGCGAGGCGCTGACCACGGATCAGGGACGCGGGCTGGTGGATGTGGTGACGCGCTATGCCCAGACTTTTCTATTGCTGCAACGCTACGACGAGGGGCTGCTGGCCGAGCCGCAGGTGGCGACGGGGGGCAGATTGCCGACGCTGGACGAGGCGCGCGCAGCGCTCGTCGGGCTGAAGGCCGACCTGATCGCGCGCGGCGAGGCCACGCCGTTGTTCGCGCAGGAACGCGGCGATGCCTTCGCTGCCTTGCTCGGTAATCTCGACCAAACGGTGTTCGGCGAGCCGGCTTACCCCAGCGTGGAGGCGAAGGCGGCGCATCTGCTGTATTTCGTCATCAAGAACCATCCGTTCTCGGACGGCAACAAGCGCAGCGCGGCTTTCCTGTTCGTGGATTTCTTGAACCGCAATGCCCGCCTGCTGGATGGGGCGGGCAATCCGGTCATCAATGACATCGGTCTGGCGGCATTGGCCTTGCTGGTGGCGGAATCCGACCCGGCACAGAAGGAGCCGATGATCCGGCTCATCATGAACATGCTGGCGGGAGCGGCGAATGATCACTGAAGACCAGCTCGAACAACTCGCTTTGACCTGGTTCCAGGATTCCGGTTGGGAATATCGCCACGGCCCGGACATCGCCCCGGATGGCGATACACCCGAGCGCGCCGATTACCGGCAGGTGCTATTACCGGGGCGCATGCACGAGGCGCTGCGCCGGTTGAATCCGGCTGTACCCGATGCGGTGCTGGAAGAGGTATCGCACCGGGTCGCCAAGCTGCATGAGCCTTCGGTGATTCAAAGCAACCGCAGTTTTCACGAAACGCTGCTCGACGGGCTGGCGGTCATTATCGAGAAAAACGGCGAGAAGCGCGGCGACCGCGTGCGCCTGATCGACTTTGAGCATCCCGAACAAAACCAATTTCTGGTGGTGAACCAGTATACGGTGCAAGGCACCAAGCAGCCGCGCCGGCCGGACTTGGTGTGCTTTATCAACGGCATTCCCATCGCGGTGATCGAACTCAAGAACCCGGCGACTGAGCAGGCCAATATCTGGTCGGCGTTCAATCAACTGGAAACCTACAAGACCGAGATCGCCGACTTGTTTGTATTCAACGAGGCGCTGGTGATTTCGGATGGGCTGCACGCGCGCGTGGGTTCGCTGACGGCGGACCGGGAGCGGTTTCTGCCTTGGCGCACCTTGCGCAACGAGAACGACCGGCCGCTGCTGGAATTTGAATTGGAAAAAGTGGTGCGCGGCTTCTTCGCGCCCGAGCTGCTGTTGGACTATCTGCGCTACTTCATCCTGTTTGAGCAGGGCGACGACGGCATCATCAAGAAGATCGCCGGTTATCACCAGTTCCACGCCGTGCGCGAGGCGGTGCGGGCCACGGTGATTGCGGCCACGCAGCCGCCGGCCGCCGCGAACAAGGCAGAAGAAGAACGTGCGACCTATGGCAAACAGGTGGTGCCTGGCTCACGCAAGGGCGGCATCGTCTGGCACACCCAGGGCTCGGGCAAGAGTATTTCCATGGCGTGCTTCACCGGCAAGCTGATGCAGCAGCCGGAGATGCAGAATCCGACGATAGTCGTCGTTACCGACCGCAATGATTTGGACGGGCAGTTGTTCCAGACCTTTGCCGGTGCGCGATCGCTGTTGAAGGAAACGCCGCAACAGGCGGAAGACCGCGACCAGCTGCGCGCGCTGCTGAACGGGCGGCCATCCGGCGGCATCATTTTTACAACGGTACAAAAGTTCTCGCCCGAAAAGAACGAGGACCAATTCCCGCGGCTGACGGAGCGGACCAACGTCGTGGTCATCGCTGACGAGGCGCACCGCTCGCAGTACGGCTTTAACGCGGTGCTGGACATGAAGACGGGCAAATACAAATACGGCTTTGCCAAGCATCTGCGCGACGCCTTGCCCAACGCGACCTTTGTTGGCTTTACCGGCACGCCGGTGGAGACCGACGACAAGGACACCCGCTCGGTGTTCGGCGACTACGTCAGCGTGTACGACATTCAGGATGCGGTGGACGATGGCTCGACGGTGCCGATTTACTACGAAAGCCGCCTGGCCAAGCTGGACATCAACCAGGCGGAGATCGAACAGCTCAGTGAGCAGGTCGAGGAAATCTTCGAGGATGAAGAGAGCGTCGCGCTGCGTGAGGCGGCCAAGACCAAGTGGGCTGCGCTGGAGAAATTGGTCGGTGCTGATCCGCGCATCAAGCAAGTCGCCGCCGACATCGTGCAGCACTTCGATGCGCGCAATGCGGCGGTAGAGGGCAAGGGCATGATCGTGGCGATGAGCCGCGAGATTTGCGCCCACCTCTACAACGCTATCGTCGCCCTACGGCCGGAATGGCACAGCACCGACCCGGCGCAAGGCGCGATCAAGGTCGTGATGACGGGCTCGGCGGCGGATAAAGAACTCTTGCAGCCGCACATCTACAACGCCAC
>JAJZRT010000267.1 GCA_021802595.1 Pseudomonadota bacterium | reverse complement strand
CGCAAAGAGACTCTTCACCATGTCCATGGCCGACCGCGACGGCGTCATCTGGTACGACGGCAAGCTCGTCCCCTGGCGCGAAGCCACCACCCACGTCCTGACCCACACCCTGCACTACGGCATGGGCGTCTTCGAGGGCGTGCGCGCCTACAAGGCCGAACAGGGCACGGCGATCTTCCGCCTGCAGGAGCACACCAACCGGCTGTTCAATTCCGCCCACATTCTCGGCATGAAAATGCCCTTCGACAAGGCGACGATTTCCGAAGCGCAGCGCACCGTGGTGCGCGAGAACAAGCTCGAATCCGGCTACCTGCGCCCGATGGCCTTCCTGGGTTCCGAAGCGATGGGCATTTCGGCAAAGAACCTGTCGGTGCACGTCATCGTCGCCGCCTGGCCGTGGGGCACGTATCTCGGCAAGGAAGCGCTCGAGAACGGGATCCGCGTGAAGACCAGTTCGTTTTCGCGGCATCACGCCAACGTCACCATGTGCAAGGCCAAGGCCAATGGCAACTACATGAACTCCATCCTGGCGCACAAGGAAGCCGAGATGGACGGCTACGACGAAGCACTGCTGCTCGACGTCGACGGCTTCGTTTCCGAAGGCTCGGGCGAGAACATCTTCATCGTCCGCGACGGCAAGCTTTATACGCCGGACCCGAGCTCTGCCCTGGTCGGGCTTACCCGCGACACCATCATCCAGCTCGCCAGCGAGATCGGCCTGCAGGTGATCGAGAAACGCATCACCCGCGACGAGGTGTACATCGCCGACGAGGCCTTCTTCACCGGCACCGCCGCCGAAGTCACGCCGATCCGCGAACTCGACAACCGGATGATTGGCGAAGGCACGCGCGGACCCATCACGGCCAGGCTGCAGGCCTTGTATTTCGACTGCGTGCACGGCCGCACGCCCGCCCACACCGACTGGCTCACCCCGGTCAAGTGAGCGAGACCCGCATGAGCGAGCGGCACGACAACACCCAGCGCGTCATCGAGGTTACCGAAAGCGACCTGCCGCTGCATTGCCCGACGCCGCAGCAGTCCGACTGGAACGCCCACCCGCGCGTCTATCTGCCCATCGAGGCGCGCGGCGATGCGCTCTGCCCGTATTGCGGCACGCTCTACCGCCTGAAAGGCAAGCCCAGCGGCGGCTCCCACTGAGCGCCGCTTTATCTCACGCGAGCAGTCAGCCGCGCAGCGCATTGCCCGCCGACCCCCCCGCTTCACTTCCCCCGCCACACTATCGGGCTGTCAGGCCGAGCTGTTGATCGCGGCCCGAGGCAAGCCAGCGCCCACTAGCGACGACGGTGCGCGTCACCCTTCTGTCGACGCCGTCAAAATGTCAACGGCCTGCATGCTGCGCGGCGATCCCCCGCCATATCCCCTGCGCCACGACTGACTTCCAGCCAATGAGCAAGCTGGAACGGTAATTGCTGATAATTCTGGCAAATGCAAAATTCCGGAGCTTCCATGAACCTATTCACTTTGCGCGACGCATTGTCGCTGTCGTTGCTGCTGGGGCTGTCCGTCCCCGCCCATGCGCTGTCGCTCGATCCGCAACATGCTGGCCTCTATCAAAACGGAGATGGCGCCAACAGCCGCTGGGTGCAGGTCACGGGCGATTGGCGAGGCAGCATCTACGGTGATCAGTCCTGGGGCACCGGCATCTGGGGTCTGGCCGATCAGGCTCAGGTCATCGACATGGCGAGCGGCGACCCTTTTGTCGTGCGCACGCTCGCGACGCACGTCGCGCAAATCAATTTCGCCGACCAGCGATTCATCGCCGATTGGGGTACTGCATGGAGCACGCCCACGCTCGCGCCCATCTTCCCCAATGCCGGGGAAAACCAGGACAACTGGGCGTCCCGCTTCTCGGGCTATATCGCCATCACCGCGCCCGGGGCCTACAACTTCGGGGTGCTGTATGACGACGGTTTCCGCTTCAGCCTGTTCGGGGCGGGGGGCAGTTCGCTGGCGATCCAGAAGGACGGGCTCAACCCACGAGACCGCCTCGGTTTTTCCGAGGATCTGCTCCTCAAACCGGGGCTCTATGCCTACCAGCTCGATGCCTACGATCGCCTGGAAGCGGGAGTCGTGCAACTGGCCTGGACAACGCCGCAGTCGGGCAGCTGGTCGGTCGTGCCGCAAGAACATCTGTTCGCCACGCCCATTCCAGAGCCGTCGGTCCCCATGCTGATGCTGGCCGGTCTGGCGGCCATCGGGCTGGGCGCCCGCCGCGCCCGCATCTGAACCATGCGCACACAACGCCCTGCCTTATCCGGTCCCTTGCATGTTGTATTGCACATCATTCTGGTCGTGGCCGGTTGGTGCACGTTTGGCGGATTCTGGTGGCTGGTCCTGCTGCAGCAATCACAGCCCCTGTCAGGCATCGTCTGGCTGCTTGCCTGTTCGCTGGTTCTGCTGCCAATCATTACGCTCTACTGGGTGTCGCATAACCAGAGAATCTATGCCCGCAAGGGACCGCGCCGGCAGGTGCAGGTCATCGAGACGACCTATACGCAGGACTGGACGGGGCGTCCCGTTTGCGCCGAATTCGACGCAATCAAGGAGGCCCGCCTGATCACCATCCACAGCACGGCCGATGAAAAACTCTTTCTGACACTCGCCATAGACCGGGGCATCCCCGCCACCGAGCGACTCCAACCGCAGCTGGTCGCAGCATGACCCTGATTGATGTCCTCGCTGCAATCCAGCACAGCTGGCTCTATTGGCTGGCCATTCTGTTCTTTGCGGCCTATCCGATGGTCACCAGCGTCATGTGGATCACGACCTCGCTGTTTTTCCGCAATCGCTGGGAAGGGCTTGGCAAGCCGCCGCCCCTGACGCGCTACCCAAGCGTTTCGGTTCTGATACCCGCCCACAACGAGGAGCGCGTGATCGCGAACGCGCTCGCCGCCGCGACAGCGATCGACTATCCCGATTACGAGGTGGTCGTGGTCGACGACGGCTCCACCGACCAGACGCGCAAGGTCGTCGAGCCTTATGTCCACCATGGCCGCGTGCGGCTGATCGTCAAGCAGCAGAACGAGGGCAAGGCGATGGCGCTGAATGACGCCCTGCCCTGCCTCAATGGCGAAATCGTGCTCATCATCGATGCCGATGCCGAGCCCGCGCCTGACATTCTCACGCACATGCTGCCGCACTTCGAACATGCGCGGGTCGCGGCCGTCACCGGCAACCCGCGCGTCAAGAACGTGGACACCTTTCTGGCCCGGCTGCAATTGATCGAATTCAGCTCCATCGTCAGCCTGTTGCGTCGCTCGCAGCGCATCTGGGGGCGCATCATGACGGTCTCCGGCGTGGTGGCGGCGTTCCGCAAATCGGCCCTGCTCGACGTGGGCGGCTTTTCGCCGGAAATGCCGACCGAGGACATCGAACTCACGTGGAAACTGCAACGGCGATTCTGGGACATTCGCTACGAGCCGCGCGCGCTGGTCTGGATGACAGTTCCCTCGACTCTGTCCGGGCTGATCAGCCAGCGCCGCCGCTGGTCGCGCGGTCTGATGCAGGTGCTGCACAAGCATCGCGACGTCATCCTGCACTGGAAGTACCGCCGCATGTGGCCGATCTTTGTCGAGTCGGGGCTGTCGATCCTGTGGTCGGCCTGTTTCGTGGTGCTGACCGCGCTGTGGATCGTCTCCTACGCAGCAGGCTATCCACCGATAGGCGCGCATCCGATTCCCAACCTGTGGGGGATGGTGATCGCCAGTCTGGCCATGCTGCAGTTGCTCGCTGGCACGCTGATGGATCGGCGCTACGATCCGGACACGCTTAAGTACTACCCCTACGCCGTGTACTACCCGATCGCGTACTGGATGTTGCTGGCCTGGACCAACTTCATTTCCCTGCCCTGGTTGCTGCGTTCCCCTTCCGCGCAGGCGATTCGCTGGCGCACCGAGCGCAAGGTCTTCGCTCAGGAAAAGGCATGATCAGGTCCCTCTTCATGCTCGCTGCGCTGAGTCTGAGCATGTCCTCCCTGGGTGCCGATCTGAATCATGCCCGCGCGCTGGTCGACCAGAAAAGCTACCCTGCGGCCATCGCTGCGTACGAGTCGCTGCTGGCGGAGCAGCCCGGCCGGACCGACCTGCTCATCGAGGCGGGGCGCGTGAACGCCTGGGCCGACAGGCACGCCGCCGCCGCCCGCCTGTACCGGCAGGCAATCGAGACTGCGCCGCAGCGCCGCTACGACGTCCTGCTCCCCCTCGCCTGGCAACTCGCCTGGGATGGCCACTACGCCGAGGCCATTCCCCTGTTCGAGGAAGTGGCACGGCAGGTACCGGCACAAAGGACCGAGGCGCTGCACGGACTGGCCGAGTCGCTTGCCGCAAGCAACCGGCTGGACGAGGCACTGGCTGTGTACCGCATGCTGGCCAACCAGCCGGCCGATCTCAAAGCCCGCAAAGGCGAAGCCCGCATGTTGCTCTGGCTCGACCGCGACGACGAAGCCGCTGCGTGTTATCGCGCCATTCTGCAAACGCATCCGCGAGACGGGGAGGCGCAGATCGGTCTCGCCCGGGCGCTCAACTATGGCGGCCGCCACTTTGCAGCGGTCTCCGCCTATGCCGTCGCCATTCAAGGCGACCCCGCGCTCGCACGCGACACGCGGATTGAGCGTGCAACCGCACTCCGCTGGGCCGGCCTCGAAGATCTGGCCAGCCAGACCCTGGGCGATGCAGACGGCAAGGGCGTCGGTGCCCTGCGCGCCCGGCTCGCACAGGAAACCGCATCGCAATTGCGCGCCGAGTACGAGTCGGCCCGAGACAGCGACCATCTCGACGTCAAGGCTTTGAGCCTGGGCTGGCAACAGCGCTTCACGGCAGGCGCGTCGCTTGATGTCTCGGCACGCGACGCCCGCATCGAGCAGACCGGCAGCCGGATCGACGGCCGCCAGTTGCTGGTCAGGGCAGGCACCCGTCTCGGCGGCGTTGAGCAGGGGCTGTTCTGGCCTGCGCTGACAGTCGGGGTGCGCGATTATGACGGCTGGCAGACGGCCGCCTGGAAACTGCAGGCCAAGTGGCTTCCGGCAGATTTGTGGCGCGTCGACGTGGAGGCCGGCAACGATGTGATCGAAAACGTCCGATCGATCAGGAATGAAGTAACGCTCAACGCGCTGTCAGGCGGCGCGGACTGGCACTTTGCCCCGCGCTGGAACGCCACCGTCGGCGCCGCCGTGCTGCGCTTTGACGATGGCAACCAGCGCACGCGGCTGATCGGGCGAGTCGAACATGTCGTGAAGACGGCACAGCCCAGACTCGTGCTCGGGCTGGAAGGCATGGGGTTCAACGACTCCGATCCGAATACCGATCGCGGCTACTACAATCCCGAACGCTATCGCGAAATCAAGGTGCTGGCGCGCGCCGAACAGGAAGCCGCCGGCTGGCTGCTGGAAGCGCGCCTGGCGGTGGGCAACCTGTGGGAAACGCCCGGTGACAGCAGCGGGCTTTACGCCTGGGAGCTGTCTGCCGCGCGCGATCTGAAACCGATGTTGCGGCTGCGCCTGGTCGCCGGCGGCAGCGACAGCAGCGCCTTTTTGCAGGGCGCAGGAAGCGGTTACACTCGGAACTATCTGGGCGCCAGCCTGATCTGGTTCTATTGATCCTTCTTTCCCTGCGAAACATGAGCTTTCCCACCCCGGAAGCCGCCGAATCCGCGTTCTACGCAGCCTTCGAGGCACGCACCCTCGATGCCATGATGGCCGTCTGGGCCGATGACGACGGCATCGCCTGCGTTCATCCGCTGACCGCGCCGCTGAATGGACGCGTCGCCGTCGCGGCCGGCTGGCGCAGCA
>JAJZRT010000266.1 GCA_021802595.1 Pseudomonadota bacterium | reverse complement strand
GGACAGTATCGACAAGACCAACGGCCAGGCCCGCTTCACCCAGGACGTGCAGCTGCCGGGCATGCTGGTGGCGGTGGTGGCGCATCCGCCGCGCTTCGGCGCCACGGTCAAATCCTTCGACGCCGGCCGCGCCAGGGCGGTGAGAGGCGTGGTCGACGTGGTGCGGATTCCCCAGGGGGTGGCGGTGCTGGCCACCGATACCTGGAGCGCGAAAAAGGGACGCGACGCCCTCTCGGTGAACTGGGATGAAAGCCAGGCCTTCCGCCTGGGCAGCGACGAGATTCTCGCCCGCTACAAGGAACTGGCGAAGACGCCGGGTCTGGTCGCGCATCGGCGCGGCGACACCGACATGACTTTCGGCAAGGCGGCCAGGGTGGTCCGCGCCAGCTACGATTTCCCCTATCTGGCGCACGCCGCGATGGAACCGATGAACTGCGTGATCCGGCTCGGAGACGGCGGCTGCGAGGTATGGAACGGCGAGCAGATGCAGACCGGCGACCAGCATGCCTTGGCCACCCTGTTCGGCATCAAGCCCGAGCAGGTGAGCATCCACATGCTGTACGCCGGCGGCAGCTTCGGCCGGCGCGCCAGCAGCCACTCCGACTATGTGCTGGAGGCCGCCCAGATCGTCAGGGCGATCAACGGCAGGGCGCCGGTGAAGCTGGTCTGGATGCGCGAGGACGACATGCGCGCGGGCTACTACCGGCCGCTGTTCCACCATGCGCTGGAGGCGGCCGTGGACGGCGATGGCCGGCTGGCCGGCTGGCGCCACCGCCTGGTAGGCCAGTCGATCATGGCCGGCTCCCCCTTTGCGGGCGGCATGATCAAGGACGGCATCGACCTGGTGTCGGTGGAAGGCGCCGCCAACCTGCCCTACGCCATCCCCAACATGACGGTCGACCTGCATACGCCGCAGGACATCCCGGTGCCGGTGCTGTGGTGGCGCTCGGTGGGTTCTTCCCACACGGCATATTCCACCGAGACCTTCATCGACCAGGTGGCCGCGGCGATGGGCAAGGATCCGGTGGCGCTGCGCCTCGAACTCCTCGCCAGTCACCCGCGCCACGCCGGCGTGCTGAAGCTGGCGGCCGACAAGGCGGGCTGGGGCGCGCCGCTCAAACCGGGCAAGCCGGGCGAGCGCCGCGGCCGCGGCGTCGCGGTGCACGAATCCTTCAACACCTTCGTCGCCGAGGTGGCCGAGGTCACCGTCGGCAAGGACGGCGGCATCAAGGTGGACCGCATGGTCTGCGCGGTGGATTGCGGCATCGCCATCAATCCGGACAACGTCCGCGCCCAGGTCCAGGGCGCCGTCGGCTTTGCCCTGTCGGCCGCACTGCATGGTGAGATCACCCTCAAGGAAGGCCGCGTCGAGCAGGGCAATTTCGATGGTTATCCGCCACTGCGCATGCATGAAATGCCGGTGGTGGAGGTGCACATCGTGCCCTCCGCCGCCGCGCCCACCGGCATCGGCGAGCCCGGCGTGCCGCCCGCCGCGCCCGCGGTGGCCAACGCCATCGCCGCCGCCACCGGCAGGCATCTCACCCGCCTGCCCTTCAATCCCGCCGACCTGGCCGCCTGAGCATGGACAGCCAGGACAGCGAGGTGCTGGCGGCAATCCGTCGCTGGGCCGCTGCCGGGCACCGCTTCGCCCTGGCCACCGTGGCCCGCACCTGGGGCTCGGCGCCACGCCCGCCCGGTGCCTGGATGGCGCTGCGCGACGACGGCCAGGTGCAGGGATCGGTATCCGGCGGCTGCATCGAGGACGATCTCATCGCCCGCATGGCTGCCGGCGAGCTGTGCGGCACGCAGCCCTTCATCCTGCGCTACGGCGTCACGCAGGATGAGGCGCGGCGTTTCGGTCTGCCCTGTGGCGGCGTCCTCGAACTGGTGATCGAGCCGGCGCCCGACGTCGCCTTGCTGAACGATCTGGCGCTGCGCGTCGCAGCCGGCCAGCTGGCGCTGCGCAGTATCGACATCGACGCCGGCACCATGGCCATCCGCGACGGCTGCCGCAGCGATGAATTCGCCTGGGACGGCCGGCGTCTGACCACGCTGCACGGCCCGGCCTGGCGTCTGCTGATCATCGGCGCAGGCCAGGTCTCCCGCTACCTGGCGGCAATGGCCCAGGCGCTGGACTACCAGGTGCGGGTCTGCGACCCACGCATCGAGTACAGCGCCGGCTGGGATGTCCCGGGCGCACCCCTGGTGTCGGGCATGCCCGACAACGTGGTGGTGCAACTAGGCCTCGATCCCCGCAGCGCCGTGGTGGCCCTGACCCACGACCCCAAACTGGACGACATGGCCCTGCTGGAAGCCCTCAAATCGCCGGCGTTCTATGTCGGCGCCCTCGGCTCGCGGGGCAACAACGCGCGGCGGCGTGAGCGGCTGCGCCAGCATTTCGACCTCTCGGAAGCCGAGGTCGGTCGTCTCCACGGCCCGGTCGGCCTGCCCATCGGCAGCCGCACGCCGCCGGAAATCGCTGTCTCCATCCTCGCCGGGATCACCGCGACCAAGAATGGCGTCCGGTTCGCGGCGGAGGGCCGGTCTCTCGAGGCAGACCGTTCCGGTTGCCGCATCGACGGATGACGACGCCGGCCGGCCCCGTCGTTGGCATCCTGTTGGCGGCAGGCAGCGGCACCCGCTTCGGCAGCGACAAGCTGCTCCACCCGCTGGCCGATGCGACCCCGCTCGGGCTGGCCGCTGCGCGGCGGCTGCGCCCGGCCTGCGACCAGGTGCTGGCCGTGGTGCGGCCAGGCAGCGAACGGCTGGCGCAATTGCTGGCCGCAGAAGGCTGTAACGTGGTGGTCAGCGCAGCCGCCCATCACGGCATGGGCCACAGTCTGGCAGCCGGTGTGCGGGCGACGACGGATGCCGCCGGCTGGATCGTCGCACTGGCGGACATGCCCTACATCGCGCCCGACAGCTATCGTCAGGTGGCAACCGCCCTGCGTAACGGCGGCAGCATCGTGATTCCCGAATACCGCGGGCGCCGTGGACATCCGGTGGGCTTCGCCCGCCAGTGGGGCGAACCGCTCTCGCGCCTGACGGGCGACGAAGGCGCGCGGCGGATCGTGGTCGCCTTTCCCGAGGCCGTCATCCACTGCGAAACGGACGACCCCGGCATCCTGCGGGACGTGGATGAAATGGCCGACCTGATCCCCCACGGGCATCTGGCCCCACGCTGAAACTGATCACACCACTCAACGAATACGAGCAACCATCGAACACGGAATACAGGAGATCCAATTGGACACGTCGTCACTTCTCTGGGGATTGCTGTTCGGCTCTGCAGGACTGGGGTTCTTCCTGTACGGCAAGAAGCAGCAGGCGATCGTTCCGCTGCTCTGCGGGCTGGCCCTCATGGTCTTCCCGTATTTCGTGTCCAGCACGATCCTGCTCGTCGCGATCGGGGTCGTGCTCATCGCGCTTCCCTATTTCGTCCGGATCTGAACGGCGCCCGGCAAACCGTCATGCCCGCGACCCTGCGCGCCATTCAGGCCGACATCACCACGCTCCGGGTCGATGCCATCGTCAATGCGGCCAATTCGTCGCTGCTTGGCGGCGGCGGGGTCGACGGTGCGATCCATCGCGCGGCCGGGCCGGAACTGCTGGAAGAATGCCGGCAGCTGGGTGGATGCCCGACCGGCGACGCCAAACTCACGCAAGGCTATCGCCTGCCGGCCCGGTTCGTGATCCATACCGTCGGCCCGGTGTGGCGCGGCGGCGATCATGGCGAACCCGAACTGCTGGCATCATGCTACCGTCGCGCGATCAAGCTTGCCGCGCAGCACGACATCCGCACGCTGGCTTTCCCAGCCATCAGCACGGGGATCTACGGCTATCCGTTCGAACCCGCTGCCCGGATCGCCATCGCCACGGTCCGCGCTGCCACCTATATCCATCCCGGCATCCGGGAGGTCATCTTCTGCTGCCATTCTGCCGAGGGTCTGGCAATCTATGAAAGCCTGCTTGCGCAGATCTCGGCCTAGTGCCCGAACGGCCGCTCAAATGGCGGTATGCTCCAGTCTCATGCAGGCGAATCCGCGCGATCTCTCGTTTGGCCGACGCCTGCTGCAGGACGTCATGTCACTGCTGGCCTGGAAAGCGTCCACCCTCCCCTGGCACATCCTTTCCTCGCTTCGCCCTGCGTAGGTGTTCCGGCCCTGCTCGGCGTCTCTCCAGTCCTCTTCATTCCGGCAACCTGGCCAGCACCGGCGCTCTGGTCATCCTCTACATGCCGGCCACGCCCACTCCGCACCGGATGGTGACACTCATCATCCGCTTTCATGCGCTGCCGCCGCCCGGGAGCTTTACTTCGTCCTCGTCGCAGCAGTGCCGGCCCCTGCCATTCGATCCGGGAATTGATAGCGGCGCGCGTGGGCTGTTCGGCGGCGGCGGTTTGATCCAGGGAATGGGACGAACGACGCTGATCTTCACGTGCCGGGGCAAGGCCTGTGCGGCGTGAACCGGCATCCGGCCGCCCGGAATTTGACGGCTGCTTTTTGACGGCCGATCTGGCAAGCTGTCCTGTCTGTCACCCGATGAGAATCCCTGCCATGCCACGATTGCCGGAATCACTGAATGCCTGGGATACGCCCGGATTCCGGGACACCCTCAAGCGGGAAATCGAACGGCTCGATGCCGGCCATCTCCCGCTGCAGCAAGGCCTGTCGTCAAGCAGCCATGTGACGGACCGGCCCTTCCAGGCAATGATCATCGGCGTGCGCGAGGAAGCCGGCCTGATCCGCGCCAGGGCCGGCATCTTTTACACCGGCGTGATTGCCGGCTGCAGCTGTGCGGACGACCCCACGCCCATGGACGAGCAGGCCGAATACTGTGTGCTGCTGTTCGATATCGATCGTGTCACCGGCGAAACCACGGTGACGCTGCTGGAAGAATAGGCACCCCGCACCCGAGCTTTTTCAGGGCAGGAGCAGGCAGAAAACCGCACCGGCGTCGTTGTACAGGCGCAGCTCGCCCGGGCGTCCCCGGTTGCCATGGCTCTGTGCGATCAACCGGGCGAACTGCAATCCCAGTCCGGTGCCCGTGGTGGGGTATGTCCCGCCGTCGACCGGGCCGGCCAGAATGTGCCCGGGATAGCCCGGCGAGTCGTCGCGCACGCTCAGGGCCAGGCATCCGTCCTTAAGGTCCGCTTCGATCCGGATGGTCGAACGCGCATAGGCGAGCGCATTGTGGATGGCGTTGATCAGGGCCATTTCAATCAGGTCGCGATCGAAGAACCAGAGCGCCGGAAGTCCCTCGGCAACCGCCGTATCGATGCGAAAACGGCCGCGTGCAAGCGCATTCGCCCTCGCTTCGATCTGCTGCACCAGATCATGCGGCGAATAGGCATCGAGGGTCGGGCAGACAGGGCGGGTTCCCGCCTTGTAGACCAGCAGCGCCTGATGCAGCCGGTCGACCACGCCTTCGCACAGCTGCCGCGCCATGACGACCGCCATATCGTGCCCGGCCTCGCCCTGCAGCGGGATGCGTTCGAGGGTCATCGACAACACCCCCAGATTGTTTTTCAGTTCATGGATCAGCGCTGCATAGAAATCGGTGCCGTCGAGTTTCATCCGGCACCCTTTCTCTGGATGCCAAAGCGGTTCTCCACGTCCTTCAGGTGCTGGCGCAGCCCGGCGATGCGGGGATGGCCAGGCGTCTGGCGTTCCGCCTCCCCGAGCTGCGAGCGGGCGGTTTCGATCATGGCTTCGTCCATGCCGACCTGGTCGATGTATTTGAGGATCACCCATACGGCATTCATGAGGATGCGCGGGTTGTAGGGCGCCTCGCGGCAGGCGGTCAGCAGC
>JAJZRT010000265.1 GCA_021802595.1 Pseudomonadota bacterium | reverse complement strand
CAGGCGATCACCCGCTCGATCGCCGACCAGGCGCGCACCATCCGCATCCCGGTGCACATGATCGAGACCATCAACAAGATGAACCGCATCAGCCGCCAGATCCTGCAGGAAACCGGCATCGAGCCCGATCCGGCGACGCTGGCGATCAAGATGGAGATGCCGGAAGACAAGATCCGCAAGATCATGAAGATCGCCAAGGAGCCGATCTCGATGGAAACACCGATCGGCGACGACGAGGATTCGCATCTGGGCGACTTCATCGAGGATTCGAGCACGCTGTCGCCCGACGATTCCGCAATCTACGCCAACCTGCGCGACGCCACCCGCGAAGTGCTGGACAGCCTCACCTCGCGCGAGGCCAAGGTGCTGCGCATGCGTTTCGGCATCGAAATGAACACCGACCACACGCTGGAAGAGGTCGGCAAGCAGTTCGACGTGACGCGCGAGCGGATTCGCCAGATCGAGGCCAAGGCCCTGCGCAAGCTGCGCCACCCGACCCGTTCCGAGAAGCTGAAAAGCTTTGTCGGCAGCGGCGAACAATAAGCCCCCTGCCCCGCCTGCAGCGGGGCAGTTCCGTTTTCGGGTCTGTAGCTCAGCTGGTTAGAGCAGGGGACTCATAATCCCTTGGTCCACGGTTCAAGTCCGTGCAGACCCACCATTTAGCCCAACATCAGTGATAATCTCCCCCACAAAACCAGGGAGAGACGGATGGGTGGGGAAGCCAGAAAGCCGGGCGAGCGCCGTCTGCAGATCCTGCAGACGCTCGCCGCGATGCTGCAGGAGCCGCAGTCGGAGAAAATCACCACGGCGGCGCTGGCTGCACGTATCGGGGTGTCCGAGGCGGCGCTGTACCGCCATTTTTCCAGCAAGGCGCAAATGTACGAAGGGCTGATCGAGTTCATCGAGCAGACTTTGTTCGGGCTGATTGCGCGCATCACCACCGATACACCCTCGCCGGCCGCCCAGATCGAGGCCATCCTCAGCATGCTGCTGAATTTTGCGGCGAAGAATCCAGGCATGACGCGCGTGCTGATCGGCGATGCGCTGGTACACGAGAACGAGCGCCTGCAAAAGCGCATCAATCAGTTGCACGACCGCATCGAAGCGCAATTGCGGCAATGCCTGCGTTTTTGCGGCGACAAGCAGTCCGAGCTGAGCGGCCCCCTGGCCAACCTGCTGCAGTGCGTGGTGGTGGGGCGCTGGCACCAGTTCGCCAAGAGCGGATTCACCCGCCCCCCCGGCGGCGATATCGACCTGCTGCTTTCCCGTCTACTGGACCTTCATCCCGCCTGACGCGCGGCCGGCCCGCACACCGGGCAGTCCGGATCGCGCGGCACTTTCATCACGCGGGCTTCGGCCTGCAGGCCGTCCCACAGCAGCAGCCTGCCGATCAGCAACTCGCCCACCTGGGCCAGATATTTCAGCGCTTCCATCGCCTGCATCGCGCCGATGACGCCGACCAACGGCGCAAACACCCCGGCCTCGGCACAGCGCATTTCCGGTTCATTGGCCTGATCCGGAAACAGGCAGTGGTAGCAAGGACTGTCGGCGCGGCGAGTATCGAAAACGGCCAGTTGCCCAGAAAATCCGATCGCTGCACCCGATACCAGGGGTTTGTCGAATTGCACGCAGGCCCGGTTGACCGCATGCCGGGTGGCGAAGTTGTCCGAGGCATCGATCACGAGATCGGCCGCGCCAACGGCTTCGCGCAGCGCTTGGCCGCTCAGCGCTTCGCGCAGGGGACATACCTCGATTTCGGGATTGATGGCACGCACGCTGCGCGCCAGCGAGTCGGCCTTGTTCTCCCCGATGGCCGCGGTGGCGTGTCCGATCTGGCGCTGCAGGTTGGTGAGATCGACGGTATCGCCGTCCGCCAGCAGCAACCGCCCCACACCGGCCGCGCCCAGATAAAGCGCGACCGGGCAGCCCAGCCCGCCCGCACCGACGACCAGCACCGTGGCGCCGGAAATCCGCGCCTGGCCTGCCACACCAACCTCGGGCAGCAGGATATGGCGGCTGTAGCGCAACAGCTGGTCGTCGTTCAACTCCATCGGGGGCCGGGACTACTTATAACCGCGCCACTCTTCCGGCGTCTCGTCGCAATCGCCGTGCAGATGCTGCTCGTAGACTTTCACGAAGGCCTGCTGGGATTTGATGTCCGGTTCGCTGGCCGCGACGTTGCGTCGCTGCACGCTCTCGCAAAAATACGCCAGCGCACGCCTGATCTTGCTGAGCAGGCTGTTGTCGAGATGGAACCCCTGGCTCGTCAGCGCCGTTTCCAGGCCCTCGAGGGTGTACTCGCAGATGTGGTAACGCACCTGCAGGCAGTTTCCATCCGGCCCGACCGACACCATCAGTCCCTCCAGGCCTTCGAGCAGAACCCGCGCACGTTCGGCCTGCCCGGCCGGCAGGGAATGAAAGACGATTTCACGGCTTTTTTCGAGGTCACACGGACGCATGGCACCTCCCGGCAAGCATAAGTCCATGCAAGTATAGCGCGCCGCCCGGATGGCGGCTGCCCCGCAGCCACCATCCGATCCGCTCAATGCCCCTGCAGGATCTGCAGCCCTTTCAGCAGATTCAGCGCCTGGTTCACCTGGAAATCGTTCTTCGACACGATTTCGCCCGGTTCCAGCGCAGCCGGCTTTTTCTCGACGCCGCCCGGCGCAGCGCGGTCAGCAGGCGAGGCCTTGATGACTTCGCTCGGCTTGCTGGGCGTCGAATCCCCGCCATTGGGATTGCTCAGGTGATGTTCGAGATCCGCCTCGCGGATCCCCAGTCCCTGATCGTCGGACGGCAGGGTCGGGTCCTCCACCACGATGTCCGGCTCGATGCCCTTGGCCTGGATGGAACGTCCGCTCGGCGTGAAGTAACGCGCCGTGGTGAGCTTGATCGCCGTGCCGTTGCCGATGGGCAGGATGGTCTGCACCGACCCCTTGCCGAAGGTCCGGGTACCCATGACGACGGCGCGCTTGTCATCCTGCAGGGCGCCCGCCACGATTTCGGAGGCCGAGGCGGAACCACCGTTGACCAGCACCACCATCGGCACCTGCCTGACACCCTCCGGCAGGTTCTTCAGGTAATCAGCCTGCATCGGACGCAGGTAATTCTCGCGGCTGGCGGTCAGCCGCATCTTGGCGTCTTCGGTACGGCCGTCGGTGTAAACCACCAGGCTGTCCGGCTTGACAAAGGCCGCCGTCACCCCCACCGCGGCGTTCAGCAGACCGCCTGGATCGTTGCGCAGGTCCAGGATCAGCCCCTTCAGCGGCGCCTTGTTGTCCTTGTACATCTTGTTCAGGGCCTCGGCCAGCAGTTCGCCGGTATGCTCCTGGAACTGCGTCACGCGCACGTAGCCGTAGCCATTTTCCAGCAGCTTGGATTTGACGCTGCGGATCTTGATGACCGCGCGGGTCAGGGTCAGCACGAGAGGCTTGTCGGCTCCCTTGCGTACGATGGTGAGCTTGATGGTCGACCCCGGCTTGCCGCGCATGCGCTTCACCGCGTCGTTCAGCGTCATGCCCTTCACCGGCGCATCGTCGAGCTTGATGATCAGGTCGCCGGGCTTGACCCCGGCCTTGAAGGCCGGCGTATCCTCGATCGGCGAGACCACCTTGACGAAGCCGTCCTCCATCCCGACCTCGATCCCCAGGCCGCCGAACTCGCCCTGGGTGCCCACCTGCAGGTCCTTGAAGCCCTCGGCGTCGAGATAGGCCGAATGCGGATCGAGCCCGCTCACCATGCCGTTGATCGCCAAGTCGATCAGTTTCTTGTCATCGACCGGCTCGACGTAATCGCTCTTGATCCGGGCAAACACATCGGTAAAGGCACGCAGTTCCTCGACCGGCAGCGCCGTCTCCGCATCCTTGTCCGCGATGGCCGGCAGGTTGAGCGTCAATGCGGCACCTGCCAGGACGCCCGCCAGACCGACCAGTACGAATTTTGCCTTTTGTGTCATTTCACTTCACCCAATCGAGGGGGTTTACGGGACGGCTCTGATGCCGCATTTCAAAGTACAGGCCGGTTTCGGGCTGGCCGCCGCTGTTGCCGACCGCGGCGATCGCATCGCCGGGCTGGACCCGTTCGCCCACCTGCTTATACAGACTTTCATTATTGCTGTACAGGCTCATATACCCTTCGCCGTGGTCGACAATGATGAGGTTGCCGAAGCCGCGCAGCCACTCGGCAAACACCACCTGCCCGGCCGCGATCGCCTTCACGGCAGTACCCTGGGCAGCCCGGATGAACAGGCCTTTCCAGCTCAGCCCGCCTCCCTCTCTCGGAGCACCGAAACGGTTCATCAGTTCCCCTGCAACCGGCAAATGCAGGGAACCTTTCAGGCGCGAAAAAGGCTCGAACGAACGAAACGCGACGGGCGTATCCGTGTTCACGCCAACGGGACGGCGCGCCTGGCCCGGTTTGCCGCGCTCCGCTTCCTGTTTCTTCTGTGCCTGCTGGGCGGCACGTGCGCGCGCCGCCTCACGCTCCGCCTGCTGCGCCATCAGGCGGTTGAGGCGCTCGACCAGCCGGGTCAGGCTGCGCTCGTTGCGTTTCAGGTTGGAAATCTCGCGCCGTTGCTGCTGGATTTGCACGGAGAGTTTCTGCAGCACCTGCTCGCGCGCCTGCTTGTCGGCCAGCAGCTTCTTCTGCTCGGCCTCGTGTGCGGCCTGCAATTGCGCCAACGCGGTCGTCTTCTGCGTGGCCTGCTGCTGCAGGGCGGACAGCTGGGCCAGATCGGCGCGCAGGGTTTCGATCATCGCCTGCTGCGCGCGCGACAGGTGCGCCAGATAGTGCAGGTCGCGCGCGCTCTGATTGGGATCCGCGCCATTGAGAATGAGCTTGAGCGCGTCACCTTGGCCGCGCAGGTAGGCGCCCTTGAGCGTCTGCGCCAGACGGGCCTGCTGTACGCGAATACGTGCCGAGGTGGCTTCAGCCTGCTGTGTCAATGATTGCAGGTCGCTCTGGGTCCGCTGGCGTTCGCTGTCCAGCTGGCGCAATTGCCGTACCGAGCTGCTGATGGCGCGTTCGGACTGGCGCAATCCGTCGGCCGCCTCCTGCTGATGCGACTGCGTGGCGCGGAAATCCTGCTGCAGGGCCTGCAGGCGCTGCTTGAGGGCGTCGAGCTCGGATTGCTTGCGGTCGGCCTGGTTTGCGTTGACGGACAGCGGGCCGCACAGCGCGAGCAGAACGAATAGACGTTTGAGGTTCACTCTGTCGAGCTTACCCGAAGCGGACAGACTTACTCAAACTGCACCAGGGCTTCGCCGGTCATTTCGGGAGGTTGCGGCAGGCCCATCATCTTCAGCAGGGTCGGGCTGATGTCCTCGAGCGCACCGGTGTCCGCCAGGGTGGCATGGCGCCGGCCGACGTAGATCAGCGGCACCAGGTTCATGGTGTGCGCGGTATGCGGCTGGCCGGTTGCGGCGTCGCGCATCAATTCGGCGTTGCCATGATCGGCGGTGATCAGCACCTCGCCGCCACGCGCCAGCTGGGCTTCCACCACCCGTCCCAGGCAGGTGTCGACGGTTTGGATCGCCTTGATCGCCGCCTGCAGGTCGCCGGTATGGCCCACCATGTCCGGATTGGCGTAATTGCAGATGATCAGGTCGTACTGCTTGCTGCCGATCGCCGCGACCAGCTTGTCGGTCACCTCGAATGCGCTCATCTCTGGCTTGAGGTCATAGGTCGCCACGTCGGGCGACGACACCAGCACGCGGTCCTCGCCAGGGAAGGAAATCTCCTCGCCGCCGTTGAAGAAGAAGGTGACGTGCGGGTATTTCTCGGTTTCGGCGATGCGCAACTGTCGCAGCCCGAGGTTGGCCACGTATTC
>JAJZRT010000264.1 GCA_021802595.1 Pseudomonadota bacterium | reverse complement strand
CCCAGCTGGGAGAAACCGGCTTGCCACTATCCGTCGGCCGGATCATGTGGGAGAGCGCCTGCAGGCTGTCTACTCCCAGGAAAACCATCATTTCACCCAGTGCCGTTTTTGGCATCCCGTCCTCAGCGAACTGGCGCTGGTTAAGTTTCTGCACCGGTGTCGTGGGCGAGACTGCCTCCAGGCAGTACTCGTTGTTGCTGCTATCGACGACTCGGACCAACTGAATCAGAAAGGGGTCGAACTGAAGCTGGTTATTTCCCCCATCGGTGCCAACCAGTGAGATCGACGTCGTGGCGCGCGGCTGGATTCGGCGCGTGGCACTCTTCAACGGCTGGATTTCTTCTCGCAGAGCATCCAGCACCCCTTGATCGGTTCCGATGCAGTCAGCGATGGCCTCTTTCAGTTGGGCCTGGCTTGCCGGGTCAATCATGCTACCTCCTGACTTTTCGCAGCTTCAACGCGATGCCAGCCCTTGTTGGGGAGTCCTGGCTGGGCCCTACGGTTTCCACTCATGCAGGTTCGCTCCTTTCTATAGAGAGTGATCCGCCTGCTGCTGCATAGTCATAATCATAAGAATTCGGACGTGGGCACTCTGGGAATCGCATAGACGGATTGTAGTGCGTGCCATATACTACCCGCAACTATCATCACAAGCAGTTGTTAACCCGCATGAGCCCCAAGGATGTCTGACGAACAGCTTGACGACCTTACTCAGCCGCAGCGCGATCGCCTTGCCTTCGTGGAACTGCGCGTGCGCTTCATCGGAGATATCCGCCGCCAGGACCTGGTGTCGCGGTTTGGAATCCAGTCGGCCGCCGCCACGCGTGACCTGGCGATCTACAAGGAGCTGGCACCAGGCAACATCGATTACGACACCAAGGCCAAGTGCTATGTCCTTGGAGAGGACTTCAAACCGCTCTTCGATTTTCCGCCTGAACGGGTTCTGTCCTGGCTAACGCAAGGCTTCGGAGACGGAGAGCCCTTCCAGCTCAAGGCGTGGGTGGCAAGTGAGATCCCCTCAAGGCTCACGCATCCCGATCTGGATGTGCTGGCTTGTGTGACCCGGGCGATCCATCAGGAGTGTCCGATCCGTGTCGAGTATCACTCGATCTCAAGCGGCCAGACCGAGCGTCAAATCGTTCCCTTTGCGCTGATCGACAACGGCCTGCGCTGGCACGTCCGCGCCTTCGATCGGAAATCCCAAGAGTTCCGGGATTTCGTCATCACCCGAATCAAGCGCCCGGTCTTGTTGCGAGAGGAAGAAGTGCAGGCCCATGAGCGCGGCGACCAGGACATCCAATGGACGCGAATCGTTGAGCTGGAACTCATTCCCCACCCGGACCAGCCACGTTCTGAGGTTACGGAGATGGACTACGGCATGCGGGATGGCGTGCTGCGCATGAAGCTCCGCGCCGCCACAGCTGGATACATTCTGCGCAAGTGGAGTGTGGACAGCTCGCCCGATCACAGCCTGAGAGGGCCGGAGTACCGGCTCTGGCTAAAGAACCCCTTGGCCCTTTACGGCGTCAGGAACGCGGTGCTCGCGCCTGGCTACCGATCGCCGGACCAAGCATGAAGAGAACGACTTGATGCAAGAAGATCCGATCAACCTCAGTCAGCTCGAAAGTCACCTCTGGGAATCTGCCAACATCCTGCGCGGCCCGGTGGATGCGGCTGACTTCAAGACCTACATCTTTCCGCTGCTCTTCTTCAAGCGCATCTGTGATGTCTGGGATGAGGAGTACGATGAAATCGTCGCCGAGACCGGTGACGCCGAATTGGCCCTGTTCCCCGAATCGCATCGTTTCCAGATCCCTGACGACTGTCACTGGAATGACGTCCGCGCGGTGGCGACCAATGTTGGGAACGCCCTGCAGCGCGCCATGCGAGAGATCGAGAAGGCCAACCCGGACACCCTGTATGGGGTCTTCGGCGACGCTCAATGGGCCAACAAGGATCGGCTCTCCGATGCGCTGCTCAAGGATCTTGTCGAGCATTTCTCGCGCATCTCCTTCGGCAACAAGAACATCGCATCCGATGTGCTGGGCGATGCCTACGAATACTTGATCAAGAAGTTCGCGGACGCCACCAACAAGAAGGCCGGCGAGTTCTACACCCCGCGCAGCGTCGTGCGGCTGATGATCGAGATGCTCGACCCCAAAGAGGGCGAAACCATCTACGACCCGGCCTGTGGCACGGGCGGCATGTTGCTGGCAGCCGTTCAGCACGTTCAAGAACAGCATGGCGACGTGAAGCGCCTGTGGGGCAAGCTCTACGGGCAGGAGAAAAATCTAACCACCTCGTCTATCGCCCGCATGAACTTGTTCCTGCATGGCATCGAGGATTTTCAGGTCGTGCGCGGCGATACCCTGCGCAACCCGGCGTTCTTCGAAGTCGACCGCCTGGCCACGTTCGATTGCGTGATCGCTAACCCGCCCTTCTCCCTCGAAAAGTGGGGCGAAGACTTATGGGTAAACGATCCCTTCGGACGCAACTTTGCAGGTCTGCCCCCGTCCAGCAGCGGCGACTTTGCGTGGGTGCAGCACATGGTCAAGTCGATGGCCGACGGGGCTGGGCGCATGGCCGTGGTGTTGCCCCAGGGCGCGCTGTTCCGGAAAGGGGCCGAGGGCAGTATCCGCCAAAAGCTACTGGAGATGGATCTGGTCGAGGCGGTCATCGGCCTGGCGGCCAACCTTTTCTATGGCACAGGCCTCGCCGCTTGCATCCTGGTACTGCGCAAGAAGAAGCCGGCCCAGCGCCGCAAGAAGGTGATGATCGCTGACGCCTCTAGGCTCTTCCGGCGCGGCCGGGCGCAGAACTATCTGGAGCCGCCGCACGCCCTCGAAATCCAGGGCTGGTTCGAGAAGTTCGAGAATGTAGAAGACGCGGTGCGCATTGTCGGTCTCGATGAAATCAAGGCCGAGGACTGGACGCTGAATATCTCGCGCTATGTCTTGCCGCCGTTGCAGGAGGATATCCCGCCGCTGCCAGAAGCCATCGAATCCTTCAAGAGTGCACTCACTCGCTGCCGGGAAGCGGAAGACAGGCTGGCCAAGGTCATGGTGGAAGGAGGCTGGCTGCAATGAGTGCCCGCATTACTCAACAAGAACTCGAATCCTATCTCTGGGGCGCCGCCGTGCTGCTGCGCGGCCTCATCGATGCCGGCGACTACAAGCAGTTCATCTTCCCGCTGCTGTTTTTCAAACGTATTTCGGATGTCTGGGACGAGGAATATCAGGCTGCGCTCAAGGAGTCAGGCGGCGACTTGTCCTATGCCGAGTTCGCCGAAAACCATCGCTTCCAAATACCGGATGGCGCGCACTGGAAGGACATGCGCCAGGTCCCGAAGAACGTCGGCACGGCGATCCAGGCAGCCCTGCGGCAGATCGAGTCAGCCAACCCGGACATGCTGGCTGGCATTTTCGGGGATGCGCCCTGGACCAACCGAGAGCGCCTGCCGGATGAAACGCTCAAGAACCTGATCGAGCATTTCTCGACGCAAACACTCTCGGTCGCCAACGTGCCCGAGGACGAGCTCGGCAATGCTTATGAATTCCTGATCAAGAAGTTCGCGGACGACTCCGGCCACACGGCCGCCGAGTTCTATACCAACCGCACCGTTGTGCACCTGATGACGCAGCTGTTGGCTCCGCCATCTGGCGAGTCGATCTACGACCCCACCTGCGGCACCGGCGGCATGCTCATTTCGGCGCTGGCCGAGGTCAAGCGCAGCGGCGGCGAGTACCGCACCCTCAAGCTCTACGGTCAGGAGCGCAACCTAATCACCTCCGGTATTGCCCGGATGAACCTGTTCCTGCATGGCGTCGAGGACTTCCAGATCATTCGTGGCGACACACTGGCCGATCCCAAGCACATCGAAGGCGACCGCCTGCGCAAGTTCGACGTGATCCTCGCCAACCCGCCGTACTCCATCAAGCAGTGGGACCGCGAAGCCTGGGGGCAGGATAAGTGGGGTCGCAACTTCCTCGGCACCCCGCCGCAGGGTCGGGCCGACTACGCCTTTCAGCAGCACATCCTGGCCGGCCTGTCGGACCGTGGCCGCTGCGCCATCCTGTGGCCGCATGGCGTGCTGTTCCGCAACGAGGAACAGGCGATGCGCGCCAAGATGGTCGAGCAGGATTGGGTAGAAGCGGTGATCGGTCTCGGGCCGAACCTGTTCTACAACTCCCCGATGGAGTCTTGCGTCATGGTTTGCAACCGGCGCAAACCCGCCGAACGCAAAGGCAGGGTGTTGTTCATCGACGCGCTGAATGAAGTCACCCGTGAACGGGCGCAGAGCTTCCTCAAGCCGGAACATCAACAACGCATTCTGGAAGCCTTCCGCACTTTCGCGCCGATCGAGGGCTTTGCGGCGGTGGCGACGATGGACCAGATCGCAGGCAACGGCGCCAATCTCTCCATTCCGCTGTACGTGAAGCGAGTGACGAGCGCGGCGAACGGTAACGGTACCAATGAATCGGTCAGCCTGCGCGCGGCCTGGGAGCAATGGCAATGCGACGGACGAGCCTTCTGGCAGCAGATG
Source organism: Pseudomonadota bacterium (assembly GCA_021802595.1). The sequence goes on along the minus strand of JAJZRT010000264.1, from coordinate 1,284 downwards.
GACTCCTTGGTGGAGACGCTCGACGGCCTAGAGATCGAGGAGGCCGAGCGTGCCTGACAATAAGTTGAAACCTCGCTGGAAGGTCTGGCGCTTTGACCAGATCGCCACCAACGTCAATGTCCGCATCGACAACCCGTCCGAATCCGGAATGGAGCATTACGTTGGTCTGGAACACCTCGACCCCGATTCGTTGCGCATTCGGCGTTGGGGCAGCCCAGACGATGTGGAAGCCACCAAGCTGTTGTTCAAAAAGGGCGACATCATCTTCGGCCGCCGTCGGGCCTACCAGCGCAAGCTGGGCGTAGCCGAGTTCGACGGCATCTGCTCGGCCCATGCGATGGTGCTTCGCGCCAAGTCCGAAGTCGTGCTGCCGGAGTTCCTGCCCTTCTTCATGCAGAGCGATCTGTTCATGAACCGGGCGGTGGAGATTTCTGTCGGCTCCCTTTCGCCGACGATTAACTGGAAGACGCTCGCGGTTCAGGAGTTCGCTCTTCCGCCAATGGAGGAACAGCAAGCTCTCGTAAGGCTTCTAGGATCGATCGAAGAAACGATTGACTCTCTACGGCATGCAGAAACGGCAGCAAGGTCGCTACTCAGGTCGTTCTCCTCTGATCAGTTTGTTGATTCCGACAGCGGAGAATTTCTTTCGGAACACTACATGGTGATCAGTGGTCAGGTCGACCCAAAAGATAGCCAGTACTGCAATTTGAACCTGATAGCACCGAACCACATTGAATCAGGCACTGGTCGGATTACAAATTTGGAAACAGCCCAAGAGCAAGCTGCGATAAGCGGCAAGTATTTCTTTGATGCTGGTGCAGTGCTTTATTCGAAAATTCGTCCGAATCTTGTCAAGGCGGCAATTGCACCTTGTCGTGGGTTGTGCAGTGCCGACATGTACGCGCTGCTCCCTAATGCCACTCTAAGGAAGGAATTCCTTCTCGAGGTTCTTTTGTCAGATCACTTCACACGTTTCGCCGTGTCGGGGTCGATGCGAACGGGAATCCCCAAGCTAAACAGAGAGCATTTATCTCAATACCGATGCCGTGTTCCTTCTCTGGAAGAGCAGGACGAGTACCTGCGCCGTGTTAGCAGGCTGTTGAAATTCGCCACTCTGAGCGAGAACTTTGCATCGTGAACGCGCCGCTGATCACCGATTCCGCACGCCCGGTCCACGCTTTGGGACCCGGGAATCGGCATAATCACGTCCAGATCGCTCGATTTCTCGCATCATCTGGCCCCTTGAACTGCAAATTCGGGAACCACCGTCGGCATTCGGCTCAT
>JAJZRT010000263.1 GCA_021802595.1 Pseudomonadota bacterium | reverse complement strand
AGACAAAATCGGCCTGGTGGAAGGCTTCACCCGCCGCATCAACGAGTCCGGTTGCAATATCGAGGAGTCGCGCATGGCCGCGCTCGGCGGGCGCTTTGCGCTGCTGATGCGCGTGTCGGGAAGCTGGGATGCGCTGGCAAAACTGGAATCGCGGCTTCCCGCCGTCGCCGAAGAACTCGGCCTCGCGCTTACCCAGCAGCGCACCCGCCCGACGCGCGCCGAGAAGCCGCTGATCCCCTATACCGTCGAGGTCGCCGCGCTCGACCAGCCCGGCATCGTCAACAGCCTGGCCAATTTCTTCGCGCGCCTGCACATCAACATCGAGGCGCTCGACACCGAAACCTATCCCGCTCCGCATACCGGTGCGCCGATGTTCGCCGTCCACATGACGCTCGGCATTCCTGCCGACGCCCACATCGCCACCCTGCGCGGCGATTTCCTGGATTATTGCGACGATCAGAATCTCGACGCGACCTTCGAACCGGTGCGGGTGTAAGGGCACACCAGCGCGACCGGGAGTCCGGCCGCACCCCTCCGCTCTATTCGTGAACCCACTGTAAGGATCGATCGAATGCCCAGCCTGCTCATCATTGCCCATGGCAGTCGCCGTGCGGCGTCCAACGACGAAGTCCGCCAGCTCGCCGATCAGGTTCGAGCGCATGCGGGCCGTGCCTACGAACGGGTTGAAGCAGCCTTTCTGGAACTGGCGGAGCCGAGCATTCCTGACGGTCTGGCTGCGCTGGCTGAGCAAGGCGCAACCGAGATCGTGGCGTTTCCCTATTTCCTGGCTGCGGGCACCCATGTGGCGCAGGACATTCCCGAGGCCATCGCCGAATTCTCAGCCATGCATCCCGCGGTGAAGGTGAGGCTGACGCCGCATCTGGGGGCCTCGGCGGTATTGCCCGACGCCATCCTCAACGTCGCGTCCTGACTATTCGTCCGCACTGACGCCGAGTTCGATGTAGTACATCGGCATGACCTCGTTTTCCGGCTTCTTGCACGGCTGGCTGCGCATAAGCGCCGCCTCGACCCGGGCGGCATGCAGCGCCGGGCGGTCGAGCACGACGGGATAGAGCCGGCAGTGTTTCTCGATCAGCTCGGCCTGCTGGAAGGCGCAGGCCTCGAGCCGGCTGCGGGCGGCGGGATCGAGGTGCGGCAGCAGCAGCATCCAGGGCGCCTGCCAGGCATGGTAATCGTGCACCAGCCGGGTGTGTGCCTCATCCATGCCCGTGGTTGAGATGAACAGTTGGGGAAAGGCGTCGGCGTCGAGCACGCGACCGCGCAAGTGTTCGCCGCCCTTGAGCGTATGCAGTCCCAGCCCCGCACCGTCATCCGAACGGCGGAACCACTGCACCACGCCGCTGGCGAGGCTGTTCACGTGGCGCGTCAGATAGCCGCCGGCGGTCTCGTCGAGGCCGGCTACCGCAGTACTCCGGAAATGTTCCTGCGCCGCCATGCCGGCGCGCCAGTCGAGCGGCGGGCGGGTGTCGGTTTCGATGTCGGTGCGCACGCTGTGCAGCAGCGCGAGCGGCTGGTCGTGCCGATCGAGCAGCCACAGCTCGAACTGGTCGCGGAAAGCGAAGGGCACCTCGCGATGCACCTTGAGCAGGTGCTCGTACACTACGGCGCCCATGTTTTCCAGTCGCCTGAAATCGTCCGACGGATACAGCGGGCCGCGTTTCAGGCCTTTTTCCGCTGACCAGTGGCCATAGCGGATGTCGGAAATCTGCGCGCGCCGCCCGGCGCGTCCCAGGCCGTCGAGCAGGGCATCGTTGGCCACATAGATGTCCCACTCGATGCCGTCGGTCGTCACCGCCTCGGCCGACTGGTACCGGATCGTGTGTACCACGCCACGAAACGGATTGAGCAGGCGCTGGGCATAGCATTCGATCTGCATGGGCGAGACTCTCCTCGTGGTCGCTTTGCGGTGTGCATCCGGACGTCCGGAAAATCGATAGACGCACTCTATCGCGTTCCGGCCCAGCTGAAGGCATCCCAATCAGAATGCCTCGTGTACCAGCATAGCAGTGGCGGCCTCCCTGCGTCCGTAGCGGCATTCACCGCGCATGAAAACGTCTTTTTCAGGCGGGATGCCGGCCGAACATGGCAGATGTGGACCGGTTCTCGCCAGCCCCTGAAAATTTGTACGGGCGGGCTTCAGTCGCCGACGCGCTTGCCGATTATTCATCTGATTGGCCCAGGTATGTCGCGGAGGAGTGAAGCGTGCTGAATCGTCTTGTCGGAATGTTCAATAAGGAGCAGGCCCCGGCGCCTGCTCCGCGTGCCACGGCAGCGGCCGAGCCTGCGGCCAGGCCGGGGCCCAAGCCGGCTGAAAAAGCGCCGTCGGTGATGCGCCGCGAGGCCATGCTGGGCCGCGATCAGAAAGTCGCGGCCTACACCTTCATGCTGCGCCGTGGCGCCGACGAGGCGAGCGACGCGGCGCTGCCCGAAGTGCAGCGTCTCTACGATGACACCCTGCTGGGCAACCTGCAGCGCATGGAGATTGCACGCATGCTGGGACAGCGCCTGGCATTCGTGCCGATTGCCCCGGCCACCCTGAATCATCCCCTCCTCGAGGAATGGCCTGCAGCCGGTACGGTCTGGCTCCTCAACCTCGGCGCCGAGACGGCGGTCGACGACGCCCTGCTGGCCCGCATGGCCGAGCTGAAGTCGCGCGGGTTCAGTTTTGCGGTGCAGGCAGATGCGGTCATGCGCCCCGATCGCCACGGGTTGCTGCCGCATGCGGATTATGTGGTGATGGACGTGAGCAGCGAAGACATTCCCGCCATTACCGCCCAGATGGCGGCCGTGTCCAAGCTGGCTGCAGGCAAACGCTTTGTCGCAACCGACGTGCAGACGCTGGAAGCCTTCCACATGTGTCACAAGCTGCAGTTTGCGCTGTTCATGGGGCCGTTCATCACCCGCCGCGAAAACCTCGGCAACCCGGTGATGGGCCCGTCGCGCGCCAAGGTGCTGGACCTGATGAACCGGGTCCGTACCGGTGCCGAACAGGCCGAACTGGCGGCCCAGTTCCGCCACGACCCGGCGTTGTCGGTGCGCCTGCTGCGCTACGTCAATTCGCCCGGCATGGGGCTGATGAACAAGATCGGCGGCATCGAGCAGGCGCTGATGGTGATGGGGCAGGACAAGCTCTACCGCTGGCTGACGCTGATCCTGTTCACCGGTGGCCAGGCGCAGGAACTCGACCAGGCCGTGCTGGAAAATGCCCTGGTGCGTGCCCGGGTGGCTGAACAGCTGGCCGGCCGCGCACTGTTTGCCAAGGCGCGCGACGAGATTTTCGTCGCCGGGCTGTTTTCGCTGCTCGACGTGGTGATGCACATGCCGATGGAGCAGGTGCTGAAGCAGATCAGCCTGCCCGCCGAAATCACCGAGGCCATCACCGCCGGGCGCGGGCCGTATGCGCCCTATCTGGCACTGGCGATCGCCTGCGAGCAGGAGGACCAGAGCAGCATCGAAGCCCTGGCCGCGCAAATCGGACGCGACGTCGCCGACATCAACGGCGTGCACATGGATGCGCTGCTGTGGGCGCAACAGCTGTCTGCCGACGTATGACCTGAGCATGCCGACCGCTCCGCGCGCCGCGTGGTGGGTCTACATGCTGCGCTGCGCCGACGGCACGCTGTATACCGGCATCACGACCGACGTCGATCGCCGCGTCGCCGAGCACAATGGCGAGGGCGGGCCGGGTGCGCGCTACACGCGCAGCCGCCGTCCGGTCGCACTGGTCCATGTCGAAGCCGCCGCCAGCCGCGCGGACGCCGCGCGGCGCGAGGCGGCGATCAAGCGGCTGGACCGCGCGCGCAAGCTGGCGTTGTTCACCTCCCTGTCCTGAACCGGCGTTCCACGATCAGCCGCTATTTGCGCCATTCAGGCGTGCCTGCAACTGCGGCAGCACAAATTCGACCGCCCGGCGTCCAGCGTCGATGGCGACGCTGCCCCGGTGAAAGTCCATCAAATCCAGGTCGGCCAGCAGGGGCGTCATCATCACGTCGGCCGGTTCGCCCGCCAGCCGGCTGCGCGTGATCAGCACCTGCATGATGTTGATGCTGGAGGCCAGCACGTCGAGCATGGCGGGGGGGCGGGGTTCGTCATCGTGATTGATGCCGAGTTGCGACATGCCCATCTGGATGCGCGCCATCACGGTATCGGCCAGCGTTTCCGGTTCCGTCGCCGCGGGCGCACGTGATGCCTTGGGCGGTTTGGGTTTGAGGTGGCGTCCCAGCAGGTCGGCGTTCAGGTCGACCGCAATCACCAGATCGGCTCCCATCGCCCGGCACAGCGACACCGGCACCGGGTTGACCAGGCCGCCGTCGACCAGCCAGCTGCCATCGCGCTGTGCGGGGGTGAACAGCCCCGGCAGTGCGATCGAGGCGCGTACCGCGTCCGTCACCCTGCCCTCGCGCAGCCACACCTCGCGCCCACGGCGCAGGTCGGTGGCGACGGCGCCGAATGGCCGTGCCAGTTCGCCGATGTCGCGGTCGACGAAGTGCGCGCGGAAGAACTCGATCAGCTTGTCGCCCTTGATCAGCCCGCCGTTGAGCGAAAAATCGAGAAAGCTCACCACCGTCTGCAGACGCAGGCTGCGCACCCAGGTCTCCAGCCGGTCGAGCTCGTCGCCGACGTAAGCGGCACCGACCAGTGCGCCGATCGAGGTGCCGCAGACCAGATCGGGCCGGATGCCGGCATCGGCCAGCGCGCGCAGGACGCCGATATGCGCCCAGCCGCGTGCCGAGCCGCCACCGAGAGCAAGACCGATGAGCGGGGAGCGGGGTTTGTTCATGCTGGTTCAGTCCGCCTCGCGTTCGATGCCGCAGCACTGCACCCGCTCGCCGGCAGGCTCGCTCAGGATGGCACCGGTGACCGGATTGGGGCGGAATACGGTGCAGCCCTTGAGGCCGAGCGCATGCGCCTGCCGGTAGAGATCCTCGAAGCGTTCGAACGGGATGTCGGCGGCGACGTTGATGGTCTTCGAGATGGCATTGTCGACGAACGGCTGGAGCATCGCCTGCATCTGCAGATGGGCGAGCGGGTCGATCTGCCGCGCCTCGACGAACGCCGGCGGCAAACCGTCGCCTTGCCGCTGCCACAGCTGGCAGGCGTAATCGACCACGCGATGGGTGCGGTAACGGCCGTCCGTTTCCAGCACGCGGCGCTCCGCCTCGGCGGAAAAAACCGGCTCGATGCCGCTGGACAGATTGTTGGCCAGCAGGCTGATGGTGCCGGCCGGCGCGATCGCCAATAGATGACTGTTGCGGATCCCGTGCGTGGCAATGGCGTCGCGGATGTCGGCCGGCAGGCGGGTGGCGAAGCCGCTCGCCAGGAAGGCGTCGCGGTCGAATGCGGGGAATGCGCCTTTTTCGCGGGCGAGCTCGACCGAGGCCCGATAGGCAGCGTCGCGCACGGTCCGCATCGCCTGCGCAGCCTGCTGCCGCGCGGCGTCGCTGTCGTAACGCAGGCCCAGCAGCACCAGCGCATCCGCCAATCCGGTGATGCCGAGGCCGATGCGCCGCTTGCGGCGCGCTTCCTGCGCCTGCGCCGGCAGCGGGTAGCGCGAGACGTCGATGACGTCGTCGAGGAAGCGCACTGCTAGTGTTGCCGCTTCAGTCAGCGCAGCCAGGTCGAGGCGGGCCCCGGCGGCAAACGGTGATGCCACGAAGGCGGTCAGGTTGAGCGAGCCGAGATCGCAGGCGCCGTAGGGCGGCAGCGGAATCTCGCCGCAGGGGTTGGTGGCGGTCAGGGTCTCGCGGTCGGCGAGCGTGTTGTCGCGGTTGATGGTGTCGGCGAACAGCACGCCGGGCTCGGCGGTAT
>JAJZRT010000262.1 GCA_021802595.1 Pseudomonadota bacterium | reverse complement strand
CCGAACAGACTCTCGGCGAGTTTCTGTGAAGCGATCCGGTTGATCGAGGCCAGCACGCTGCGCGCAAAATCGGCAAAGGCATCCTTCGCCGACTTGGCACCCGAGCCGATCTGCTCGAACATCGTGGCAAAGGCGTTCTGGGTGTCACCATTGATGCGGACCGCCACCTCGTCCGTCACCGTCTTGAGGCTGGCGATCTCGATCTTCAGCCGCGCCACCCGATTGACCGCTTCTTCCGATCCGGTCGATTGCGCGAGTTGCTCCATCTTGGGAATCAGCGCTTCGACTTCCCGTGCCGTCTCGGCCTGCAATCCCAGCAGCGTCTGCCGCATCTGGGATTCGGTGATGAGGCCCGCCTCCTTCTGCACCTGGAGTTCCCGACCCCGCAGCGACAGCCGCTCGGTCGCGATCTGGTACTGACGCTCGAAGCGTGCCAGTTCCGCCAGATCCGACTCGACATCGATCAGCCGCGCCACATCCTGCGTGCCGGCGGTATCGCCCATTCGCTGCAACTGATCGATCAGGGGCTGATATTCGCGTTGCAGACGTGCGCGAGTACTGTCACCACCGGTGCCACCGCGAACTTCAGCGAGACGATCCCGCACCCGGGCGAGTTCGTTGGCGAGTTGCCGTTCGGCATTAGCCGCCGCATGCGCATTGGCCACCTCGATCTCACCGCGCTGTTGCGCCAGAACGGCAATCTCGCCGTCGAGCTTCTTGACCTCGGCCATGGCCCGCAGCCTGGTAGCCTCGTCTTTCCCACCGCGAGCCATTTGTTGCTGGGCACTGCGCTCCTCGGTCTTGCGGGAAATGTCCTCGTCGATGGCTGCCTGCTCAAGACGGGTCTTTTGCGCGTAGTAGTCCCGAATCGACACCAGGCGATCATCGAGGGCCCGATCGAGGGCGGCCTTCTGCTGATCCAGCCCGGTCTTGAGCAGACGGAACTCGGCGTCGGCCTGTGCCTTCAGGACGGCCAAGCGCGCTGCACTGTTGTCCTTGGCTTCCGCGCCTTTCTTGATGCAGCGCCCGCCACGCCATTCCCCACCCGAGAGCACGCAGGCCATGCGCTGCATGTCTTCTGTCGCCGCACCCGTATTCCCCGCAGTAGGACTGGAGGGCGCAGGCCCTGCCGAGCGCGCCTGGGGTGGATTGAGGATGCGTGCCGACAAGGCATCAACCTCGGCACGCGCCTTGGTGGCATCTTCCCGCATGGCTTCGCCGATCGCCTTGAAACCCCGGATGTCGAGGCGGGCCAGCGCGGTGAGTTGAGCGGCCATGCCACCGATCTCGGTGCCCATCGACTTGAATACGTAGGCGACATTCACGCCAAGGACGAGAATCGCCTCCAGGGTGGTTTTAAGGGCACCACCGAGAATAGCTGCGAAGCCGGTCGCTTCTCCCTGGCCTTCGCGGATGGCATCAGTGACGACCCGCAAGGGTGCCAGCAACTCGGTAGCCAGCGAAATGCCCAACCCGGAAGACGAGGCTTTGAGCGCTGTCAGGTTGTCGTTGAAGGCTTCGGCCGCCTGAGCGGTTTCGGTCGACAACTTCAGGCCGAGCCGTTCGGCTTCCTGCATCAGTGCGCGGATTCCCGATGACCCCTGATTCAGGAACGGGATCATGTCCATTCCGCTCTTGCCGAAGAGCTTGACCGCCAGGGCCGTCTTGGTGGCTCCGTCCTCGAAGCTGGCGAAGCGATCGGCAACCTCCAGCAGGATCGTGTCCGATGACTTGAGGTTGCCTGCCGACTCCTCGACCGAAATGCCGAGCGCCTGAAACAGAGCGGCGCCTTCACCCAGTCCGGAACGTGCTTCCGTCAGGTTGGCGGAGAGTCCTTTCAGGCCGGTCTTTAAGGTATCAAGCCCGACATCCGACAACTGGGCGGCGAACTGCAGCGTCGACAATGCCTCGACCGAGATGCCGATTTTCTGGGAGAGCTTGTTTAGCTCATCGGCAGAGTCGATCGCTCCCTTGACCAGTGCCGCGAACGCGCCCAGCGTGAGGGAGACACCCAGACCTGCCAGCAATCCCTGCACGCGACGGGTTTCGTCACCGAGACGCCCGAGGTTGTTCCGGATGCTATCCAGGGCTGTGCGGGTCTGGTCGACGGCAGTGATGAGGATCTGTGCGCGATCGGAAGCCATGTCAGTTGCGGTTCAAATAGCGATTGATGGATTGAGCCAGTTGCGGCATGGCACGCCGCACCGTCCCGTCAAAGTCGAAGCGGCGTTTCAGGGTGACGCGGGGCACCAGGACGGCGATCGGTATCTCCTGGCCACGCTTGATCGATTTCGCCCCGGTGCGCTGTCGCTCGGCGCGCTTGAAGCGCGTCAGGGCCGAGGCGTTTTCTTTGATGTTCTCCGCCATCAGGATGACCTTGCCGTCCTTGCGAATAAACCAGGCATTGCCGGAACGCATCAGGGTGTCGATCACCCTGGCGAAAGCCTTGCGCCCCATTCGTCGCCCGGACTCGGTCAGGGGGATCAGCATTTTTCCGGTCAAGGTCGCCCCCCGCACATGCACACCCAGCCAGGAAACCCGTGACCCCACCAGCAAGGCCGGCAACCGCGTCGAATCCCGATCCAGCACCTTGGCCCGCATCGAGCGCAGGAAGGCCGGCTTGCGGATCGCCAGGTCGGACTGCATGCGGGTGCGTAGCGCTTCCGTCAGGCTGCGGCTGCTGTCACGCATCCCCAGGCCGACCGCCTTGTGAACCGCCTCGCGGCGTGAGCGGGTCCAGGCGGCCAGTTCGCGCTTGTCGAGCAGGCCCGAGGTGGTCAGGGAGATTTTGAGCATGGTGGGGTGAGACTCTGAATGGCCTTTCGGATGGCCTCGCCCGTTCCCTGGCTACCGGTGGCAATGACCGTCAGTAGATTGGCCAGTTGCCGCTGTTCCTGCCGATGGATGGCGTCGAGCCATGCATCGACCTGCGCCAGGGTGTAGTGCCGGATGTCCTGCCAGGCATGGCCATGCGCAATCAGGCGCTGGCAAGTGTCGGCCCAGCCAACTGACTGCCGATGCGACTCACTGCCTCGCCCAGCTTCGGCACCACCCGCTGGATAAAAAAATCCGCATTCACCTCGAACAGGGCCTGCGCGAGAAATATCGCCTCATCCAGCGCCAGGCCGGCAATCCACTCGCGTGACTGGCGGCTGGCGATGGCCATGGCGTTAATCATGGCCTCGCCGTGACTGCCAAGAAGCCGTAGCCAGTCAGGTTCGATGGCGAGGTCCGCCGTGAAGGGCTGAATGGCCTTTGCGAAGGCAGGCAGTTCGCCCAACACGAGGGGCGTGAGCGCGATCGTCTGCTCCGCCACGCGGATCTCGATCGGGACTGGCGGCAGCACGGCCATGGGATCTGTGGGCTTTTTCACAGGAGGACGATCCGGCCGAATTGCCCCAGTTCACCACTGGCCGACTTGGTCAGATCGGCGAGTACCTGCCCGGACAACTCGAACTTGAGCAGGTCACTGGTGATCACCGAGAGTTCCTTGGCCGGGTTGATGGCCACGCGATAGAGATCGATGACGACTTCTTTGTTACCGTCGGCGGTATTGAGCCCCTCGAAGCGTACCCAGCGCTCCGGCAAGGGCTGGGTGAACATCGCCGTCACGTTGGCTGCGCCGTAGGAATAGCTGGCGGTGATGGCACCGGTCACGCCCGTAATGTCGGTGAATTGAAAGGAACCGTGCTTGGCGTTCACGGTGTATTTCGTGTTGGCGACCGTGGTCGCCCCGGCTTTCACCACCAGCGAAGAGACGTTCTGCTTGCCGAGCAGATACAACTTGTTGGCTTCGGCCGTCGTCGCAATGGCCTCGTCGGTGACAGTGCCGGTAGTCACGGCCGTGGTGCTGCCGTAGAGCGCCAGTTCGAGATTGCTCGGGATGAGTTCTTCCAGGGTGCAGGCAAACTCGCCTTTCTTGCCCTTGATGATCTGCAGGTCGGTCAAACGCTGGCCGGACTGCGATTCCTGATGCTCGAGCGTCTCGACCGAGAGGGATACCTTGAGGTCGGGGACATTGCCGACAAAGTTGAGGCCGGCAGGATTGCCGCCGCTGGTACGGGCGCCGATGAATACGCGCCCCTGACCGGAGAAATAGGCCATATCGTTTACTCCTTCGATGGAAAGTTGTTCAGCCCTGGGCCGTCAGGTCATGGACCAGGGTGCGGTAGGTGATCTGGTAGCGCGCCGGAATTGCGGCAGCCGTGGCATCGGCATCCTCGATGTCCCAGTCGCAATCGAGTTCCTGGAGACCCAGCGTGGTACCGCCCAGGTTCGGATCGGAGAACAGCGCGGTATGGCAGGCCACCAGCAGCCGGTCGGCGATCATCTCGGCCGGCTCGGTGTCGGTGGCGCGCCCCAGCGCGACGAGACGGACCACCAGATGCCGCTCGATGCGGTCGTTGGCGCGCTGGGCGATGGTTTCTGCCTCGGGAAAGACCAGCAGCGCCGGTGACGCGTCGCGGGGTATGGCGGTGGTCGGAGAGCGCAGGACCTGCGCGCCTTCGCCCTGTGCGATGGGAGCCAGGCGACTGGTCAGTGCCTGGAGAATGCGTTCCCGGATTGAATTCATAGTGGATTTCCTTCGAGCATGAATCAGATGCGCATCAGCGTCGCCCGGCACTCCGAGCCATCACCCATTGCACGAACTTCCCGCACCCGGTAGGTGACACCACCGATCACAAGCTCGTGACCGGTGTCGAGCACCACGTCTTCGGCGGGATAGCGAATGGCATAGTCGGATGACAGTCCCAGACCATCGAGCACCTCCACATCGGGCGCACGGAAGTCCACCAGCACTTCCGCGCTCCCGATCATGGCGGGTGTCAGCAGTCCAGCCCGACCAGCGGCGGCGTAGAGATCGCTGACCGTGGCCATCAGGACATCGTCAGCTTGACCAGCACGCCCGGGCGATGGCACATCGGCAGCGGATTCGACTGCGTATGCAGATCGGTACCGCGCTCGAACTTGCGCGAGTCCTGCTTGGCGTAGAGCGGCTGGCCGAGGGTATTGACGGTCTCGTTGAAGTCCGCCGGGGCCACGTAGGTGCCGAAGGTGTCGATCGTCCCTACGGGGAAGGCATGCGCTTCGCCGGCCGCGATGAAGCGACGGGTGGCGCCGTTGCCATCGGTGGCCTGACCGCGATACTCCTCGAACACGATGCCGCCGAAGGTGAAGCCGGCACGGACATCGTCACGCAGGATCGCGCCCTGCTGGAAGTTCTCGTAGGCCTTCTCGACCTTCGGGTGGGCGATCAGTTTTTCGAAGAACTCGGGCGAACACAGGCAGCGCACACCGGTCATGAACTCTCCGCGCAGGTTCTCTTCGATGTGCGCCAGGGTATCGACGCATTTCTGACGGACGTTGGTGCTATCCGTGGTCAGGGCGAAGTTGATCGCCTTGGGCGCGATGCCGAACTCGTCGTAAAGGTTGTAGAGCGTCGAGCCGTCGGCATCAAGGATGATGCCTTTCAATGCACCCATGCGCAGATGTTCCAGCGTGATGGCGTGCTTGTTGCGCATCGTCTCCAGATGGCGGGCCATGACGCCGGCCACGGTCTCCAGTTCGGTTTCCGATCCGAAGGCGCGCAGCCCCTGAACTTCCTCGGGCAGCACCACGTCGTCGTGCGGGATATGGGGCACGACGAAGGAGCGCATCTTGCGCTTGTCACGCTGACCCACCGTGCCGGGACTGCCCACCGGCAGCGTCGGCAGGAGATTGAGCACGCCGTTTTTCTCCTCGATGAGGATCTGGCGGAAGCGCACCGGCTTGACCGGGAACAGGTTGAGTGACTCCAGCCGGCCATAGCGGTTGGGCAAAAGGTTGAGATCGGA
>JAJZRT010000261.1 GCA_021802595.1 Pseudomonadota bacterium | reverse complement strand
CGTCATCGTTGTTTCCGGCCAGGGCAGACGTGCAGAAGATCAGGGCGGCGATCATGGGGGCGAGGCGCATGGGAATTCTCCATTCGGATGGCTTGCAGGCAACCATACACGGATTGCGGGATTTGCTTAATGGTCGAATCGACCTACCACCACTTCTCGAAAATGATGCGGTTCATCGGCACGCCGAGGTCGTGCAGCAGGGTGCTCATGTCCTCCACCATGCCCTTGGGGCCGCACAGGTAGTACAGCGTGTCGTCGGGCACGCCGAGCGCATGCAGCTTGACCGGGTCGATGCGTCCGGTGAGACCGTGCCAGTGGGGGTCGGGCTGGGTGACGGTGATGCTCACGTGCAAATTGTCATGCGTGCGGACGGCGTCGTCGAGTTCGTCGCGGAACAGGATTTCGCGGCTGTCCGACACGCTGTAGACCAGATGCACGCAGGTCGGCAGGGCTGCGTCTCGCACGTGGCGGAAGATGGACAGCAGAGGGGTGACGCCGACCCCGCCGCCGATCAGCACCACGTTGTCGCTCATCTCGGGCAGATAGACGAAGGGGCCCTGTCCCTGGCTCACGTGCACACGGTCGCCCACGCGGGCACGCTCGTGTATCCAGCGTGCCACGGGATGGCGCGCGCTGGCCTTGATCGCCAGTTCGATCTCGCCCTGGTGAATGGGCGAGGTGGTGATGGAATAGCCCGAGGTGTGAGTCTCGCCGTTAACCTCGATGCTGAGGTCGACCCACTGTCCCGGCAGAAACCGGAAGCCGGCATCGGGAATGGCAAGGCGAAGGGCATGGATGTTGGGCGTGGCGGGGGTGATCGCCGTAATGCGGGCGTCAAAGATATGCAAGGCTCAATCCTGTTTTGACTTCTGGAAGCTCAGCGATGCCGAGTTGATGCAGTAGCGCAGGCCGGTCGGGGCGGGGCCGTCGGGAAAGACGTGGCCCAGGTGCGAGCCGCAGCGCCGGCACAGGGCCTCGGTGCGCACCATGCCGTGGCTGGTGTCGGTTTTTTCCGCCACGGCACCGGCATTCAGGGCCTGATAAAAGCTCGGCCAGCCGGTGCCCGAGTCGAACTTGGCGGCCGACGAGAACAGCGGCTCGCCGCAGGCGGCGCACCGATACTCGCCGCTTTCGTGGTGGTCCCAGTATTGCCCGGTGAATGCGCGTTCGGTGCCGTGTTCACGCAGGATGCGGTATTGCTCGGGGCTCAACTCTGCGCGCCATTCGGCGTCGGTTTTTGTCTTGTCAGTACTCATGGCGGTTCTCCGATTTCAAAAGAGTGTACTCGCAAGGACTCGGCTGTGGCTGTATGGCCGTTCAAGAGGGCAACCCACGCTCCATCCGAGGTTGACAGCGTCATCGCAGCGGGTTTAATCTTCGTTCAGGTATTAGACTTAGTCTAAAAACCGGATTTCATCCACTGACCGGCCTGCTATACCTAACAGGGCCGGGCATTCAGCCAGGGTGGAAATTTCAGTGCTGAAAAGCATGTCTATGTAAACCAAGGAGATCAGGTTATGCAACTCAAAGGTTCGAAAACCGAAGGACATCTGAAGGCCGCCTTCGCCGGCGAATCGCAGGCCAACCGCCGCTACCTCTACTTCGCGGCCAAGGCCGACGTCGAAGGCTACAACGATGTCGCCGCCGTGTTCCGTTCCACCGCCGAAGGCGAAACCGGCCATGCCCATGGCCATCTCGAGTACCTGGAAAAGTGCGGCGACCCCGCCACCGGCATGGCCTTCGGCCCCACTGCCGACAACCTGAAGACCGCCATCGCCGGCGAAACCCATGAGTACACCGACATGTACCCGGGCATGGCCAAGGATGCGCGCGCCGAAGGCTTCGACGAGATCGCCGACTGGTTCGAGACGCTGGCCAAGGCCGAGCGCTCGCACGCCAACAAGTTCCAGAAGACCCTGGACAGCCTGGGTGCCTAAACCCCGGTAATGAGGGCGGGCCGATGCCCGCCCTTTTTCAAGGTTTTTATCCGCGAAGGGCGCGAAGAAACGCGAAGCGAAGGCTGGCAGCGGCCGATCGAACAATCGAGCCCTGTTGCTTTTGATTTCTTCGTGTCCCTTCGCGCCCTTCGCGGATAAATTCTTTACGTTTTCATAACAAGGAACGCCATGAGCACCCGTGAAGGCAGCCTCGAAGCCCCGACCCGTCATCCGCTCGACTGGGAAAACCCCGATTTCTACAACGAGGAAAAACTCAACCACGAGCTTGAGCGCATCTTCGACATCTGCCACGGCTGCCGCCGTTGCGTGTCGCTGTGTACCGCGTTTCCGACCCTGTTCGATCTCGTCGACGGCTCCGAATCGATGGAAGTGGACGGCGTGGCCAAGTCCGACTACTGGAAGGTGGTCGACGAGTGCTATCTGTGCGACCTCTGCTACATGACCAAATGCCCCTATGTGCCGCCGCATCCGTGGAACCTCGATTTCCCGCACACCATGCTGCGCGCCAAGGCGGTCAAGTTCAAAAAGGGCGAGACCACGTTCCGCGACAAGCTGCTGTCCAGCACCGACGCGATGGGCAAGCTCGCCTCGATTCCTGTGGTGGTACAGGCGGTCAACGCCAGCCTGAAGAGCAAGCCGATCAGGAAGATCGTCGATAGCGTTCTGCACATTCATCCTGACCGTCAGCTGCCCGAATACAACAGCGCGAAATTCCGCTCCACCGCGAAGCCGCGCAGCGACTTCCCGGTGAAGGCCGGCGAAAAGACGCCCGGCAAGGTGGCGATCTATGCGACCTGCTACGTTAATTACAACGAGCCTGGCATTGGCCACGACCTGTTGAAGCTGCTGGCGCACAACGAAATCCCTGCCGTGCTGGTGGAGAAGGAGGCCTGCTGCGGCATGCCCAAGCTCGAACTGGGCGATCTCGAAGCGGTGGCCAGGCTGAAGGAAACCAACATTCCGCATCTGGCGAAGCTCGCCCGCGATGGCTACGCCATCCTCACCGCCGTGCCTTCGTGCACGCTGATGTACAAGCAGGAACTGCCGCTGATGTTCCCGCATGACGCCGACGTGCAGGCGGTGAAGGAGGCGATGTGGGATCCGTTCGAATACCTGATGGCGCGCAACGCCGACGGTCTGTTGAAGACCGATTTCAAGGACCCGCTCGGCAAGGTGGCCTACCATGTGCCCTGCCACCAGCGGGTGCAGAACATCGGCAACAAGACGCGCGATGCGCTGCAACTGGCGGGCGCAAACGTCACCATGGTCGAGCGCTGCTCCGGCCACGACGGCACCTGGGGCGTGAAGAGCGAATACTTCGACAAGTCGATGAAGATCGGCAAGCCGGTGTTCCGCCAGATGGCCGAGCCGCAACCCGACTACGTCAGCTCCGACTGCGCGATCGCCGCGCGTCACATCCTGCAGGGCATGGGCGAAGCCGCCACCGCGCAGAAGCAGCACCCGATCACGCTGCTTCGCATCGCCTATGGCCTCGAATAAACCGTTCGCAAGGAGAAACACATGCCGCAAATCACCCGTGACAGCCTGCTGACCCTGGAGGGCTACGCCAAGGTTCGCCCGGCCATGCGTGCCGAGATCATGGCGCACAAGAAGACCCGCATGGTCGAACTGGGCGATCACGTCACGCTGATCTTCGAGGACGAGAAGACCATGCGCTACCAGATCCAGGAGATGCTGCGTGCCGAGCGTACCTTCGAGGAGGCCGGCATCCAGGACGAGCTCGACGCCTACAACCCGCTGGTGCCGGACGGTACCAACTGGAAGGCGACCATGATGATCCAGTATTCCGACCCGGACGAACGCAAGGTCGCGCTGGCGCAGCTGAAGGGCATCGAGGACCGCGTGTGGGTGCAGGTGGCCGACCAGCCGCGCGTATACGCCATCGCCGACGAGGACCTGGAGCGCGAGAACGAGGAAAAGACCTCGTCGGTGCACTTCCTGCGCTTCGAACTCGACCCCACCTCGATTGCGGCGGCCAAGGGCGGCAGCCCGATCCGCATGGGCATCGACCTGGCGGCCTACACGGTGGAATCGATGACGCTGGCCGACACGACGCGCGCTGCACTGGTGGTCGATTTGGCCTAAAGTCCATAGACAGGCGGTAGAACAACCCTACGACAACGCACCGCCATCCTTCGAGGAGGTGTGATGCTGGATCAATTGCTGGTTCATCAGGTAAGGCGGCGGGTCGAGTCCTCCGGCCTGCCGTTCGTGGTCGAGTTGTGGAACGGGGAACAGGTCGGCGCGGTGAGCGATGCGTCGGTGCGGGTGCGACTGCACCAGGCGGCCAGTCTCAAGGCCATGGCCGACCCCAGCCTGGGTGCGCTGGCGCGGGCCTACGTCGAGGGTGATCTCGATCTGGAAGGCGATGTCCGTGACATCCTCGCGCTGGGCGACCGTCTCTGCAACGCAGGCGACTGCTCGCCGAAAACCGGGTCGGACGGCTGGAAGTGGTGGCGCCACACGCGCAGCAAGGACCGCAGGAACATCCAGTATCACTACGACGTCTCCAACGATTTCTACGGTCTGTGGCTGGATGCGCGCAGGGTGTATTCCTGTGCCTACTTCAAGAACCCGGACATGAGCCTGGACGCCGCGCAGGAAGCCAAGCTCGACCACATCTGCCGCAAGCTCGACCTCCAGCCCGACGAGCAGTTTCTCGACATCGGCTGCGGCTGGGGCGGTCTGATCCTGCATGCGGCGGAGCGCTATGGAGTGCGCGCGGTCGGCATCACCCTGTCGGACGAGCAGCACGCGTACGTCGACCGGCAGATTGCCGAACGCGGACTGGCCGGCCGGGTCGAGGTGCGCCGGATGGATTACCGCGATGTGCCCGAGCACGGCGGCTACGACAAGATCGCCAGCGTGGGCATGTTCGAGCATGTCGGCCGCCTCAATCTCGCCACCTATTTCGACAAGATCAATGCGCTGCTGAAGCCCGGGGGGCTGGTGCTCAACCACGGAATCACCACCTCAGAACCAGAGGCAAGCGGCCTCGGCAGCGGCATCGCCGAGTTCATCGAGGACTATGTCTTCCCGGGCGGCGAACTGGTCCACGCTTCCGACGTGCTGCGCAGCGCCGCAGGCAGCGGCCTCGAATGTCTCGACGCCGAGAACCTGCGCCCCCATTACGGCAGGACGCTGTGGCACTGGGTGACCCGGCTGGAGGCGCATGCCGACGAGGCACGCCGGCTGATCGGCGAACAGAAATACCGAATCTGGCGTATCTACATGGCGGGCTCGGCCTACGCGTTCGACCATGGCTGGATGGAGCTGTGGCAGGTGCTGGCCGGCAAGGCCGTCGACGGCGCGCAGCCGAACTATCCGTTCAGGCGGGATTTCATCTACCGCAGCGCGTGAGCGGCCGTCCGGCAGGGGGGCAGGGAGCGTCAACGCGCCAGCCCGGCCAGGCGGTTGAAATCGAGGGTGGCCCGCGCCATCATGGCCAGACCGACAAGGAGCCCACCATGAACACGCACCCCATCCGCCAGCTCGTTCCTGCCTTCGAGGTGACCGAAGGCGCCGGCGTCACCGTGCACCGCAGCATCGGTACCCCCGCACTGCGGAATCTGGATCCCTTCCTGATGCTGGACCACTTCGGCAGCGACAACCCGGACGAGTACATCGCCGGCTTTCCGGACCATCCGCACCGCGGCTTCATCACCTTCACCTACATGCTCGACGGCCACATGGAGCATCGCGACAGCATGGGCAACCGGGGCGACCTCAAGGCCGGCGGCGTGCAGTGGATGAAGGCGGCGAGCGGCGTCATCCATTCGGAAATGCCGCAGCAGACCAACGGCCTGATGCGCGGTTTCCAGCTCTGGATCAACCTGCCGGCGCGTGAAACGATGTCCGCACCAGCCT
>JAJZRT010000260.1 GCA_021802595.1 Pseudomonadota bacterium | reverse complement strand
TGGTCGATGAGACTGTTGGCGGACTCCGCCTCTTTCACCGGCAACGACCAGTCGCCGGTGAAGATCACATGCGTGGTGAAGGACGGATCGACCGACTGGGCGCCCAGCGTGAAGGAATTGATGTTGCGCAGCACCTGCGGAATGGGCTTGGCGGCGATGAACCCTGCCTTTTTGGTCTTGCTGGCGTAGGCGGCCACCACGCCGCTGAGGTATTCGCACTCGTCGATGTAGCCGAAGAAGCTGCCCACGTTCTTCGGGTGCTTGCCCGCGGTCCACAGGCCGCCGCAGTGGGCGAAGCGCACGTCCGGGTACTTGGCCGCCATCTTCAGCACGTGGGGGTCGAAATAGCCGAAGGAGGTGGCGAAGATCAGGCGGGCGCCGTCCTGCTGGATCATGGCCTCCATGGTCTGTTGCACGGCAAGGGTCTCGGGAACTTTCTCTTCCTCGATCACCTTCACGCCGGGCAGCTTCTTGATGATGGCCGCCGCCTGGGCCTGCGCCTGGTTGTAGCCGAAATCGTCGCGCGGCCCGACGTAGATCACCCCCACGGTCAGCTTGCCGGCCGCCAGGGCGTTGCGCGCGGCGAACGGCCCGAGGGCCGCCAGCGCGCTGGCGCCGAGCGCCGACTTCAGGACCGTGCGGCGCGCGGGGGAAAAAATGGTCTTGCTCATGGATTCATCTCCTGGTGTCTGGTGGATTGCGGAGGCCGGCGGACCGCCTCAGAAGTGGTACTCGGCACGGATCATCGGGGTCTTGGCGAAGGCACCCGATCCGGCAGGTCCGTTGCTGTCGTTGCCGAACTTGTTCTTCCAGTACTGGTATTCCAGGCCCACCTTGAAGGTGTTCTTCGGCCCGCCGGTGACCGCGCCCACATCCAGCATCAGCTGCATGTCGATATTCGTTTCCGGCTTGGTGCTGGCGCCGAACTCGTCTTTGCCCTTGGACGCGATGAAGTTGGCAAAGCCCTCGAAGGACAGGGGCGTCGAGCCGATGGGAATGCCCCAGGCGGCGGTCAGCATGGGGTGGGTCTTGTAGGTGTAACGGGAAACGCAGGTGTTGGTGAAAGTGTTGCACGGCGCGTTGCTTTCCCATAGCGCCAGCAGGCTGACGTTCAGGAAACCCGGTACGTCCAGCATCAGCGTGGGGCCGGCGACCAGCATGTGCTTCTTGGAGTTGTAGCCGGCGTCGTCCTTGTTGTTGTAGTCGAAGCCGGCCGTGAGCCCGATGTCCTTCACCGGACCGAATTTGAACGACTTGCCGGTGATCTTGCCGAGGTCCAGGGTGTGCCGGTAGACCACATAGACTTCGTGGGCGCCGTCCGTGGAGTTGGCGCTGGCCGGGTCCTTGCTGTCGGACAGCAGGATGTCGGCATTGAAGAAGTTGACGCCATACTTGTAGCCGCTGACATGGCTGAGGGTGATGATGCTCTTGGTGATGTCGTTCGATTCGTAAGGCTCTGCAAATTTGGTGCCATAGCGGTAGCCGATATAGGTGTCGCTCCAGTCGGCAGCCTGGGCGCTTTGCATCAGCAGCCCGGAAAGTCCCAGCAGCGTGGCCAGAATCGATGTGTGCGGCCGGAGGTTGCGGCCCTGTCTGCTTTGCATGTTCTCCCTTTCATGAATTGATTGACCCGAAATCTACCCCGCAATGTATACAACGAAGTATGCAATGATGTATGCAAACGCTATGCCAGATCATGTAGATTCGACTCAGACGCACGCCATGCCTCGATCGTGGTGATCAGGCCGCGAGGCCACAGGGGACGGAACAGGCGGATTCCATGCGCAATACTGGTGCGGAATGGGGTGGCCAGGAACCAGGATGGTGCGCAAAATGGCTTGCGCAGGAACCCATTTGAATTGCTAAGCTGAGGTCATTCCCGGGTGAACGTTGTATACAATAGTGCTGATGCACGCCATGAAAAAACCCGCCGCCCAGATGAAAGCAGAGGATGCCGAAGCCGACGCGGTGACGCGCAAGCCCGTCGCCACCAAGGATATTTATCAGACCCTGCGGGAGATGATCCTCAGCTTCGAGCTCTATCCCGGCAGCCGGGTGACCGAAACGGAACTCGCGGACCATTTCGGCGTGAGCCGCACCCCGGTGCGGGAAGCCCTGATGCGCCTGGAGCACGAAGGCCACCTCAGCATCCGCTCCAAACAGGGCTGCTTCATCCGCCAGATCGATGTCGAGGAACTGTCGGAGTACTACCGCGTGCGGATCGCGCTCGAAATGGCCGCCGTGGAGGACGCCTGCAGCCACATGCCCACCAGCGAGGTGGAACAGCTGGTGGCGTACTGGGATCCGGCCGGGCAACCCGAGCACCTCAGTTCCACCGCCATGGAAGAAAGCGACGAAGCCTTCCATCTCGCCATCGCCCTGGGCAGCAACAACGCCATCCTGGTCAAGTACCTGCGCGACATCAACGACCACATCCGGGTCATCCGCCGGGTCGATTTCAACGATCCGGAGCGCATCCGCCGCACCTATCAGGAGCATTACGAGATCGCGCAATGCCTGCTGCACCGGGACGTGGCCAAGGCACGCACCCTGATCAAGCGCCACATCCGCCGCAGCGAGGACTTCGCCAAGACCCTCACCCTGACCCAGCTCGCGCGGAAGAAAGCCCTGGCGAACCGGTTCGGCAAGGCGTAGGGAACGCGAACAACGCCCCTTCGACCTGGCCCGGGACAGGCTTCGACAGGCTCCCTTCGACAAGCTCAGGGCGAACGGCACGTTGTTGATTCCGTTCGTGGTGAGCCTGTCGAACCATCTCCTGAGCGAAGTCGAAGGGCATGCGCGGAAGCAACTTTTTCAGCGCTTCATCAGGGCCCGACCCCGCACCTCTCCACCGCCTCGGAGCGGGCTGGCACATCGCTTGCTCTACGATTCCCAATTGATCCGGCACGAATTGAACATGAGTGCCGTTCGCCCTGAGCCTGTCGAAGGGCGGTGTCCATTCGACAGGCTCAGCACGAACGGGCCCGCGAATTAATCTGCCGGCTCAAACGTAGGCTGATCCAACCCGGCACTCGCCCCTCACGGACGAGCGTCACTACAACCACGCCTGGGGTCCGGCAACTTGGAAATTAGGGAAACGCCACAGACGGAGCCGCTTCCGCCGAAGGCACTGCAGCGTGTCGTCAAGGTCCGCCGCGACTACAACACCTGGGTCGCCAACGAGACCATGGAGGACTATGCCCTGCGCTTCACGCCGCGCAGCTACCGCAAGTGGACCGAATCCCGGGTGGCCAACACGGCCTTCGGTGCGGCGGCTTTCCTGGTGCTGGAGGCGGTGGGCGCGACGTTGCTGGTCAACTACGGTTTCGTCAACGCCGCGCTGGCCATCCTCGCCACCGGCCTGATCATCTTTCTGGTGGGCCTGCCGGTGAGCCTCTACGCGGCCCGCCATGGCCTCGACATGGACCTGCTGACGCGCGGCGCCGGTTTCGGCTATCTCGGTTCCACGATCACGTCGCTGATCTACGCATCGTTCACCTTCATCTTCTTCGCGCTCGAGGCGGCCATCATGGCCTATGCGCTGGAACTGGCCTTCAGTATCCCGCCGGCGTGGGGTTATTTGATCTGCGCGCTGGTGGTGATTCCGCTGGTCACCCACGGCGTGACGGCGATCAGCAAGCTGCAGACCATCACCCAGCCCGTCTGGCTGGTCATGCTGGTGCTGCCCTATGTCTTCCTGCTAGTGCAGGAGCCGACCGCCTTTGCCGGCATCGTCGGCTACGCCGGCAAGGGCACGCCGGGCTTCGACATCCACCTGTTCGGCGCCGCCATGGCGGTGGGGCTGGCGATGATTACCCAGATGGGCGAGCAGGTGGATTACCTGCGCTTCATGCCGGAATACAACCGCACCAATCATCGCCGCTGGTGGCTGAGCGTCCTGGTGGGCGGACCGGGCTGGGTGGTGCCGGGGGTGATCAAGATGCTGGGCGGCGCCTTGCTGGCGTGGCTGGCCATCAGTCATTCGGTTCCGCCGGAGCGCGCCGTGGACCCGAACCAGATGTATCTCGTGGCCTGGGAATACGTGTTTCCCCATTACGGCTGGGCGGTGGCGGCGACGGCCGTGTTCGTGGTGATCTCCCAGCTCAAGATCAACGTCACCAACGCCTACGCCGGCTCGCTGGCCTGGTCCAATTTCTTCGCCCGACTCACCCATAGCCATCCCGGGCGGGTGGTGTGGGTGGTGTTCAATACCCTGATCGCGCTCATGCTGATGGAGCTGGACCTGTTCCAGGCCCTGGGCCGGGTGCTGGGGCTGTATTCCAACGTGGCCGTGGCCTGGATGATGGCGGTGGTGGCCGACCTGGTGATCAACAAGCCGCTCGGCCTGTCGCCCCCCGGCATCGAATTCCGCCGCGCCAACCTGTACGACATCAACCCGGTCGGGGTGGGCGCGATGGGGATCGCCTCGGGCCTGTCGGTGGCGGCCTACCTCGGGCTGTTCGGCGACGCGCTGCAGCCTTTCGCCATCTTCATCGCGCTGGGCGCGGCGCTGGTCTGCTCGCCGCTGATCGCCTGGCTCACCGGCGGACGCTACTACCTCGCGCGCGCGGCCCAGCCGGCAAGCGGCGCGGCAACCCACGAATGCTGCATCTGCGGCAAGGATTACGAAGGCGAGGACCTGGCCCATTGCCCCGCCTACCAGGACCACATCTGCTCGCTCTGCTGTTCGCTCGACGCGCGCTGCCACGACCTCTGCAAGCCCCACGCCCGGCTCGGCGAACAATGGAGCGGGCTGCTGGAGCGCTTCCTGCCGGCGCGGACGCGCCCCTATATCGAGGCGGGGCTGGGCCACTACCTGCTGGTGATGGCCGGCGTGGTGCCACTGCTGATCCTGCTGGTGGGCCTGCTTTACTACCAGGAAGTGCTGGCGCTGCACGACGACGCGGCGGCCTTGCTGCCCGCTCTGCAGCAGTCCTACCAGCGCGCCTTCGCCGTGCTGTTGCTGGTGTCCGGCATCGTCGCCTGGTGGCTGGTGCTGACCCACAAGAGCCGGCAGGTGGCGCAGGAGGAGTCGAATCGCCAGACCCAGCTGCTGATGCAGGAGATCGATTCCCACCGCCGCACCGACGAGCTGCTGCAGAGCGCCAAGCTGTCCGCCGACCAGGCCAACCAGGCCAAGAGCCGCTACATCACCTCGATCAGCCACGAGTTGCGCACGCCGCTCAACAGCATCCTCGGCTACGCGCAGATCCTCGACCAGGACGAGGCGATCCCGCCGAACCGGCGCCAGGCGATCAACGTCATCCGCCGCAGCGGCGACCACCTGCTGTCGTTGATCGAGGGCACGCTGGACATCGCCCGCATCGAGAGCGGCAAGTTCGCGCTCAACGTGCGCCCGCTCGACTTCCCGGATTTCATCCAGCAACTGGTCGGCATGGTCGAGCAGCAGGCGCGGCAGAAGGGGCTGGATTTCGACTTCCTGCCCGAAGGGCCGCTGCCGGAACGGGTGCGGGCCGACGAGCGGCGCCTGCGCCAGATCCTCCTCAACATCCTGGGCAACGCCGTCAAGTTCACCGTCAGCGGCGGCGTCAGCCTGCGCCTGCGCTACCAGCGCGAAATGGCGTTCTTCTCCATCGAGGATACCGGGCCGGGAATTGCCCCGGACGAAGCCGCCAACATCTTCGAACCCTTCTCGCGCGGCAGCGCGGCGCACGTCGGCGCGACCGGCGGCACCGGCCTGGGGCTGACCATCGCGCGCATGCTGACCGACCTGATGGGCGGCGAGATGAGCCTGGAAAGCCGGCCGGGGGAGGGCAGCCGCTTCGACGTGCGGCTCTTCCTGCCGCGCATCCACGCCGAGCAGCTAGTCACGGAGCAGCCGCTGG